>JBGTCC010000189.1:0-6510 GCA_041749055.1 Thermodesulfobacteriota bacterium
CGATAAAATAGTCCGCCGGCCCGCCGATCTTCATTGAGGTATAGCGCGCCAGCGGCTCATCGCGCTTAAGTCTCACGCCGGCGACCGACGAGAGATCGTGAACCAGCGGCGCATCGTCAGTTGTTTTCGCCATTGCAAACATCAATTCTGAATCGTAGTAATGGAGTGATGGAGTACTGGAGTAGTGTCCCCTCCCCACCCATTGCTCCATCACTCCATTACTCCAAAACTCCACCTGTTCACTTCAGCGCCTCAACCAAGGCTTCACCGACTTTGTAAATATCGCCGGCGCCCAAGGTCAGCGCGATATCGCCGGCATGCAAGCGGCCGGCGAGCTGCGCGACGATTTGGTTTTTGTCGGCGACATACTCGACCTCTAAATGGCCCTGGCGTTTGAGCGCCTGGTATAACCCCTCACCGGTGGCGCCGGCGATCGGATCTTCGCCGGCGCCATAAATTTCCGTCAGCACTAACCGGTCCGCGCCTTCGAAAGCGGTCAGGAACTCGTCGAAGAGATCGCGCGTGCGGCTGTAGCGGTGCGGCTGGAAAATCACCGTCAACGGCCGCTTCCAACTGTCGCGAATGGCGCCGATGGTGGCGCGAATCTCAGACGGGTGATGGCCATAATCGTCGATCACCATCACGCCCTTGGGCTCGCCGATTAGTTCAAAACGGCGATGAATACCGCTGAAGGCTTCGAAGGCCTGGGCGACATGGGAGAACGGCACTTCCAGTTCATGGGCCACCGCGATCGCGGCCAGCGCATTGGTCGCGCTATGTTTTCCCGGCGAGCGCAGGCGCACTTTGCCCAGTGACTTGCCGCGATGGAGCGCGGTGAATGCCACGCCGGCGGGACCCATGGTCAAATCCTCGGCGGAGAAATCCGCTTCCGGCGACAGGCCATAGGTCGTGAAGCGTTTGCGCACCTTGGGCAATAGGCCGCGCACATGGGCGTCGTCGCTGCACAGCACCGCGATACCATAGAATGGCACTTTATTGATAAAGGTGAGAAAGTTTTCGGTCAACCGTTCCATGGTGCCGTGAAAATCCATGTGCTCTTTGTCGATATTGGTCACCACCGCGATGGTCGGCGCAAGAAACAGAAAACTGCCGTCGCTTTCGTCGGCTTCGGCAACCATGATATCGCCCGCGCCCATCTTGGCGTTGCTGCCGAGCATATGCAGCCGTCCGCCGATCACCATGGTCGGGTCCAAACCGGCGGCGCTCAGAACCGCCGAAACCAACGACGTGGTGGTGGTCTTGCCATGGCTACCGGCCACGGCGACGCCGAACTTCATGCGCATCAGCTCGGCGAGCATCTCGGCCCGCGGGATCACCGGGATCTGGCGCCGGCGCGCTTCCAAGACTTCCGGATTGGCATATTTTACCGCCGTGGAGATCACCACCACTGACGGCTTGCCGGCGATATTTGCTTCCTGATGGCCGACAAATATCTGCGCGCCGAGGTCCCGCAAACGCCGGGTAGCTTCGCTCGCCTGCAAGTCCGAGCCGCTCACGGCATAGCCCGAGTTGAGCAACACTTCGGCGATGCCGCTCATGCCGATGCCGCCAATGCCGACGAAATGAATCTTATGTTTCTTCTGCAACATGAAACTTTCGCGTCCACTTCCAAGTCTATGCCTGCGCCAGGCCGTAACAAGCGTCGACAATCCGCGCCGCGGCATCCGGCCGGCCCAAGCTACGAGCTGCCGCCGCCATGCGCTCAAGCCGCGCACGATCGGCGTAATAACCACGAATACGCACGGCCAAGACTTCGCCGTTGAGCTCGCGATCCAAAATCATTTCCGCCGCGCCGCGCTCTTGCAGCGACGCGGCGTTAGCGCGCTGGTGATCGTAAATCGCATAGGGGTAAGGAACTAAAATAGCCGCCTTCCCGAACACCGTCAGCTCGGCGATGGTCATCGCCCCGGCGCGGCATAGCACCAAATCGGCGCCGGCATAGGCTTCGTCCATGCGCTCGATAAACGGCGTTACCGCCGCTTCGAATGGCAGCGCGCCGTAAGCTTGCTTGATCGCATCGTAATCCAACGGTCCGGTTTGATGGGTGATGGCGATGTCGCTTTTAAGATCGCCGAGTAATTTCAATGCGTCGACGGCGGCATAATTGATCCGCCGGGCGCCGGCGCTGCCGCCGAAAATCAGCAGCGTGAATTTGTCGCTACGCTTGACCTGCGGCACAAGGGTCCAGCGCACCGGGTTGCCGGTCTCGATCACCCGCGCGCCGGGAAAATAATCGGCGCTTTCCCGGTAGGCGGTAAAGACCCGATCGACCCAGCGAGCGAGCAGCTTATTGGTGAAACCCGGCCGCAGATTCTGCTCCATGATGGCGCAGCGAATGCGTTTGAGCTTGGCCGCCAGCAACACCGGCCCGGACGCATAACCGCCGAGGCCAATCACGCAGTCCGGGCGAAAGGCGCGCAGGATCGCCAGCGAACGCAACAGCCCCGCCGGCACGCCGTAGAGCCCGTCAAGAATGCCGCGGATACCGCGTCCCTTTATCCCTTTGACCGTGAGCGTTTCCAGTTTGAATCCTTCTTTAGGTAACACGCGATATTCGATACCCTGTTCGGTGCCGATAAAAAGTAATTCCGTCTGGCCATCGCGGCGCTGAAACTCCCGCGCCACCGCCAGTCCGGGAAACAGGTGGCCGCCGGTTCCGCCGCCGGCGAAAACAACCCGCATGCTAAACTCTCCGGCGCGACAGACTGAGCAGGATGCCCGCCTCCGCCAGATTGATCAGCATGGCCGAGCCGCCGTAACTGATGAACGGCAGCACCAGTCCCTTGGTCGGCATGAGCCCCATCACCACGCCCATGTGAATCAATGCCTGGAATCCCAACAACACCGTCAAGCCAAACGCCAAATACTGATCGAACGGCTCCTCGATACGCGAGGTTAGCCGCAAGCCGCGCAAAATAATCACGCCGAACAGCGCCAAGACCGCCAACGCGCCGAGCAGCCCCAACTCCTCGCCGATTACCGAGAAAACGAAATCGGTGTGCGCCTCGGGCAGGTAAAATAATTTCTGCCGGCTCTCGCCCAAGCCACGCCCCCACAACTGGCCGGAACCGAACGCGATCAACGATTGAATGACGTGAAAGCCGCTGCCCGATGCGTCGCTCCACGGGTCCATGAAACTCATCAAGCGGCGCATCCGGTATTCCGCCTGGGTCATGAGATAAATCAGCAAGGGCAAGGCTAACAGGCCGGTGCCGAGCAGATGGTGCACACGCACACCGCCGATGAACAACATCGAGTAGAGCAGCATGGTCAGGATCAAGGCGCTGCCGAAGTCGGGTTCGAGCAGGAGCACGCCGGCGAACAAGCCGGTAACGATCATATGCGGCAAGACGCCGATCGCGAAGGAGCCGATGATCGGCTCCTTCTTGGCGATGGAATGGGCGAGATAGACGACGATCGCCAACTTGGCCAACTCCGACGGTTGAAAGGCAAAGCCGGCGAGCGCAATCCAGCGGCGCGCGCCGCCGCGACTGGCACCGATACCAGGAATCAGCACGAGAACTAAACAGACGAGGGTTAGCGCCAACAACGGATAGGCGAAGCGGCGGTACTGATGCGACGGGATCAGCGAACAGACGATCAACGCGACCACGCCGGCGCCCATGGCGAACAATTGTTTGCGAAAAAAGTACGTGCCGTCGGCGTAGCGCTCTTGGGAATAGAGATAACTGGTGCTGAGCACCATGACCACCCCCATGGCGACCAGGCCGATGACCGCCAGCAATATCCATTTATCGACGGCCAAAGCATCTCTCATAGCGCCTGCACCAAGTTCTTGAAGCTCTTGCCGCGTTCGGCATAATTACGAAATTGATCGAAACTCGAACACGCCGGCGACAGCAACACCACATCCCCCGGCCGAGCATGGGCCGCGGCGTCGCCTACCGCCGCCGCGATATCGTCGACCAGCACCGTGGTCGTCAGTCGGCCCAAGGCGGCGGCGATGGTCTGTTTGGCCGCGCCGAACAACACCAGGCGACGGACCTGGTTTTTAATACCCGCCGCCAACGGCGCATAGTCGCCGCCCTTGTTGACGCCGCCGGCGAGCAAGATGACCCGCTCGGAAAAACTCGCCAGCGATTTCACCACCGCGCCGACGTTGGTGCCCTTGGAATCGTTGTAATAGCGCACGCCGTCTTTTTCGCGGACGAATTCAAGACGGTGCTCGAGACCGGGGAACTCCTCGATGGTGGTTTGAATCGCCCGGCGCGAAACACCGGCGCACCGGGCCGCGGCGACGGCGGCCATAATATTTTCCCTGTTATGCACGCCCTGGATCTTGGCCTGAGCTAACGAGAATCGCTCCTCGACGGCGCCGGCGCACCAGATAATTTCATTCGGCGTCGCGAACCAGCCTTCGGCGACTTCGCCAAAGCCGAAGGAAACCACCCGCGCCGCGATGCTGTCGCGCATCGGCCAAACCAACGGATCATCGCGGTTGAGGATCGCCACGTCGGTGGGTTGCTGCGCCGCGAAGATGCGCTCCTTGGCTCGGCAGTAGTCGGCGAAACTCGCGTAGCGGTCCAGGTGGTCCTCGGTGAGGTTGAGCAAGAGCGCGATACGCGGGCGAAATTGGTCGACCCACTCCAACTGAAAGCTGCTGATCTCGATCACGCCCCAATCCCAGAAGTCGGTCGCCGCGCCGACAAATGGCTCGCCCAAGTTGCCGCCGAGAAAAACCTTCTTGCCGTCGGCCTGGAGCATCTTGCCGATCAAGGTCGTCGTCGTGCTTTTACCGTTGGTGCCGGTAATCGCCACCAGCGGCGCGGCGAAATAGCGATAGGCCAGCTCGATCTCGCTCAAGACCGGAATTTTTCGCGTCACTGCTTCGCGCAGCAAAAGATTTTCCATCGGCACACCAGGGCTGGGCACGACGTAGTCCATGCCATCGAGCCAACTTTTTTCCTCGCCGCCTAAACGATAGGTTAGCGAAAGATCGCTGAGCGCGGCCATTTCATCGCGCAGATCGTCTTGTCCGCGGCGGTCGCTAATCCACACCTTGGCCCCCTGTTGCGCGAGGAAGCGTGCGCATTTCCGTCCGGTAAGCGCCAGGCCGATGACCAATAGCTTTTTTTCTTTGAGCTCCATTTAACATCGTCGCCGTTATCTGAGCTTCAAGGTGCTCAAACCGATGACCGCGAAAATAATCGACAGGATCCAGAAGCGCACGATAATCTGCGGCTCTTTCCAGCCTTTGAGTTCGTAGTGGTGGTGAATCGGCGCCATCAAGAAAACCCGCTTGCGGCGGATCTTGTAGGACGCCACTTGAAAAATCACCGACAGCGCTTCCATGACGAAGACGCCGCCGATGATCACCAAAAGAATTTCGTTCTTGGTCATCACCGCGACGACGCCCAGGGCCGCGCCGAGGGCGAGGGAGCCGACATCGCCCATGAACATCTGCGCCGGATAGGCGTTGTACCAGAGAAAACCCAAACCCGCCGCCACCATCGCGGCGCAAAACACCGTCAGCTCGCCGACGCCGGCGACGTAAGGGATCTGCAAATACTCGGCAAACTTGAGATGACCGGTGGCATAAGCCACCACGGCGTAAGCCGCCGCGGCAACCATCACCGGGCCGATCGCCAAGCCGTCGAGACCATCGGTGAGGTTGACCGCGTTGGAGGCACCGACGATCACCAGCATGGCGAAGGGAATGTAGAGAACGTCGAGATTGAGCCGCAGCGTCTTGATAAACGGAAAGGCTATCTCAGTGCTGAATTTCGGTTCATAGTACAGAGCCACGGCGACCACGAGAGCGACCGCGAGCTGGCCCAAGAGCTTGGTCCGCGGCGCCAGCCCTTTGCTGTTCTTACCCGTGAGCTTCAAATAATCGTCGGCCAAGCCCACCGCCCCGCTGCCCACCGTGGCGACCAAAGCCAACAGCACATAGCGATTGGTGATATCCGCCAGCATAACGGTCGAGAACAGCAAGGCCAGGATAATCAGCGCGCCACCCATGGTCGGAGTGCCCGCCTTGACCGCATGGGACGCCGGGCCGTCATCACGAATCTGTTGACCGATCTGTCTTTCGGTGAGCACACGGATCAACCAGGGACCGAGCAGAAACGAAATCAGCAAGGACAATAATGCCGCCATCGCAGCGCGAAAGGTGATGTAACGAAAAACATTGAAGCCGGAGTAGCTGGTCGAGAGCGAGGTGAACAAATGATAAAGCACGCGATACTCCTAGACCGTCACGCGCTTGAGCGCTTGCAAAACTTTTTCCATTTGCATGCCGCGCGAGCCTTTGACCAATAGCCAATCGCCGCGCCCGACCTGCTGGCGCAAACGGTTGGCCAAATCGGCGTGATCGGCGCCAACGGTCACCTGCTCCGCGTTCATGCCGGCGCGCAGCGCGCCGTAACGCACGGCGCCGGCTTGGTCGCCGAGCAAGTAAAGTCGATCGATCCGCGCTTGGGCGGCGACCCGGCCCAGTTGGCGGTGCTCTTTGGCGCTGTGCTTCCC
>JBGTCC010000190.1:0-2929 GCA_041749055.1 Thermodesulfobacteriota bacterium
AAACGGTAGAGAAGCACAGGCGACGGCGTACAACGCGGCCGACCAACAGACGACGTTTGACAACAAATCTTTGACCTACGACAACAACGGTAACCTCCAGACGATCACCGAACCGAGCGGGACGACGACGTACACCTGGAATGCGAGGAACCCAAACGCGACGGGGTCAACGCGACGGGGTCAGGTCTTTTATTTTGACTTTTGCTTAGACCTGAATTAGCCTCGCCCCATGGCCCGACCCTTACGCATCGAATTCGACGGCGCGCTTTATCACGTCACCTCCCGAGGCAATGACCGCAGAGCGATCTTCAAAGACGACAGCGACCGGGAATTGCTTTTGAGAACTCTCGCTCAGGTTACGGAACGCTTCCACTTTATTTGTCATGCTTACTGCTTGATGAACAATCACTACCACCTGGTCATCGAAACACCGGACGGCAACTTATCCAAGGGGATGAGACAGCTTAACGGCGTTTATACCCAGGCATTCAACAAGCGGCATCGACGCGTCGGTCATATCTTTCAGGGACGATTCAAAGCCATCCTGATTCAGAAGGACAGCCATTTTCTCGAAGTTTGCCGCTACGTCGTGCTCAACCCGGTGCGCGCAAAGACGGTCGGCCAACCGCACCAGTGGAAATGGAGCAGCTACCGTGCAACCGCGGGCAGCACCCAACCTCACCAATGTCTCGCCGTCGATGAAATTCTTAGCCACTTCGGACGCCGAAAAGCCGCCGCGCAACGGAAATACGGCGAGTTCGTTCAAGCCGGGACCGCCAGTCCATCGATCTGGGACGATCTCGAAGCCCAGAGCCTTCTCGGAGTCGAAGGTTTCGCCGCGGGACTGCGCCATCACGTGACTGGGAAACAGAAGATCCGCGAGATCCCGAAAGGTCAAAGATTCGCCGGACGGCCGGCCTTAGCGAAGCTCTTCCCACAGAAAAGCCGCCAAAAACAATTGCGAGACCCGCTGATCGCCCAGGCCGTCAACGACTACGGCTATAGCCAAGCGGAGCTGGCGAGTCACTTAGACCTGCACTACTCGACGATCAGCCGGATTCTAGCAACATCGAATTAGCCGGGGGCTAATAGCTTATCGTCTCCTCTAGCGCGTGGGCCTTTTATTTATTTCGTGGCGCATGGCCAAAGCTTTTGACGGCCTAAATCACATCTGCATCAATTGATCATTATCGAATTTTTCGACTTCTTCAAAACGCCCTCGCAGTATCTCAAACAATCCGCATCACCCGCTTGCCCTGCATGACTTCCGCATCATGATTTGGCAACGCCAGATCAGTTCGCGCGGCCGTGGCGATTGCACGGTCGAGCGCGGCGACGGTGTCGCCTAGGTCGTAGTACCAGCCCACCGGGTGGTGATCGCGAATGTTTTTGTAGGTGTAGGCGATATCGCCGCACAGAACGGCTTTCCCGGCGACGGTTTGGAGCGCGATCATTTGCGAACCCGGCGTATGCCCGCCGGCTTTCAGCAGCTCCAGCCCAGGGTAGAGTTCGTGATCGCCATCGATCAATTCAATACGTCCTTCCTGTTTCAGCTTTTCTAATCCCGGGCGCACCTTTGGGCGAATTTGCTTGTCGAAAATCTCATGGCGCATGAGCGGTCCAGTCCAAAACTCCAGTTCGGCGCGCTGGATGATGAACTTGGCCTTGGGGAAATAGTCAAAGCCGGTGAAATGGTCCTGGTGGAAATGGGTGACAATGACGGTTTTGATCTCGTCCGATTTGATCCCTACTTCGGCGAGTAATTTCGGCGGCTCGATAAACTGTTTGCCTTGCGCCCACTCAGGCGCGACGTAGTCGGGGTGGTATCCAGTATCGACGACCACCGGACCCTTCGGTCCGTCAATCAGCCAGAAGATATAGGCCACCGGTTTGTCGCGGTCCAGATCGCTGCGCAGACAGGGCATGATCCCCGACCGCCACCAGCTCTCACTCATGCCCACCATCAACGCGTGAACCGAATGATTTGTTGCCATCGTCGAGCTCCTTTCAGGGCGTCCGGCGGCGAGCATACCTCCGGGCCGGGAATTGCGTCAATCACGGATTCGCTCGATTTGTTGCAGAAAGACAGCTGACAGGTTAGCTTTAGCAAAATCAAACTATTGCGGTCTTTTTGAGAATGATTCACCGAAGAGACGCAGAGTTCGCGGAGTTTTTTGCTTAGAATTTCCGCGCCCTCAGCGCCTCCGCGGTGAATTTTAGTTAATCCGAATCTTCTAACAAAACTACACACGAGGTAATCGTTTCAAACCATGGCTACCGAACCCAACAAAATTATCTACTCGATGGTCGGCGTCGGCAAGAATTACGACAAGCGCGCCGTGCTGAAGGACATTTATCTTTCCTACTTCTATGGCGCCAAGATCGGCGTCATCGGTCTCAACGGCTCGGGCAAGTCGTCGCTGTTACGCATCATGGCGGGCGTGGACAAGGAGTTTAACGGCGAAGCCGTGCTGTCGCCGGGCTATACCGTCGGCTTCCTGGCACAGGAGCCGCTGATAGACGATGCGCGCACGGTGCGCCAAGTGGTCGAAGAAGCGGTGCAGAAGACCGTCAATCTGCTCAAAGAATTCGAAGAGATCAACGCCAAGTTCGCCGAGGAAATGTCCGATGACGACATGAACAAGCTGCTCGAACGCCAGGGCGAGGTGCAGGAGAAGCTCGATCATCTCGACGCCTGGGATTTGGATGCGCGGCTGGAGATGGCGATGGACGCGCTGCGTTGTCCACCGCCGGAGACGCCGGTGAAAATTCTATCCGGCGGCGAGCGCCGCCGTGTCGCGATGTGCCGCTTGCTTTTGCAGAAACCGGATATTCTGCTGCTCGACGAGCCAACCAACCATCTCGATGCCGAATCGGTGGCCTGGCTCGAACATCATCTGCAGAATTACCCCGGCACGATCATCGCGGT
>JBGTCC010000191.1:0-4050 GCA_041749055.1 Thermodesulfobacteriota bacterium
TATCGACGACATCGGGCAGCGATTTGGACACCAGGCCCTGGCGATTGACGAGCAAAATTCGCGGATTCCATACTTCGTCGAGCGGGATCTGGCGCGGCGCGCTGCCGGGGCTGACATGACGGTCGTCCTTCCAGCGCAGCACGATGAAAACATTGGCCGTGAAATTTTGCGCCGCGTCGTCGATTTCGTCGATGTCTACGATGAAAATCATAAACTCGACCTTGGTCGGCCCGCGCCATTCGTCGGGGCGCTTGGATTTGAGCTCGGCTTTCTCCGCCTCGTCCTCGGCCGCTTTCTGCACGGCCTTCTCGGCGACCTGTTCCACCGCTTTGGTCGCGGCACTGACCGCTGCCTTGGTAACGGCCTTTTCCGCGGCACTGACCGCTACCTTGGTAACGGCCTTTTCCGCGGCTTCGCCTACCGCTTTATCCACCGCTTTCTGAGCGGCCTTCGCCGCGGCTTTTTCGACGGCCTCCTGGGTGACTTTCTCGATGGTTTTATTGTCGCTCTCCGCAGCCAGTTCCTTTGCGGGCGCCTCGGCCGGGACAACGGCAGCGGGCAGGACGAACCCGTCGGCCAGGATCAAGGCGAGTGGGATCGTTGTTTGCAACAGCGCGATGAGTAATGGTCTGGGGTGGTTTCCGGCTCTCATGTACATCCCTAGTTGCGATAAATCCAGATTCTCTCCGTAAAGCTTAGAGTGACGTTTGTCAAATCCGCCGAACGGGTGAGCGATATCAATGAGAGAAAAACAAAGCGAGAAAGCGGTCTTTAAAGTCACAGGGTAAAAAAACGTCCGGTCACCTATCGGTTATGTTGACCAGGTTTATGGGGTGTGGGTGGGTAGGTTGATCCTCAAGTCTCACGCGCATTCTCGCGCTGCTGACTTTATTGGACTAAGGTCCAATATCCAGTGATACAGTTTCATGACATTCTGATAGACATAACGAGCTGGTCATCCGGGGTGGATGACCAGATACAATTACTCCTCCTCCGACATCCGGCGCGAGGCGGCTTTACGCACTAAAAGAAAAAAAGGAGTTCAATATGAAAATTTCACGATTGGCGATGTCCGCGGTCATGGTTGTGGCGACTGGGACGACGGGGACGGCCCTGGCGCAGCACTGGGGCTATCAAGGTGAAGCAGGGCCGCAAAACTGGAGCAAGGTCGATGCTAAGTATGCGCTTTGCGCGAGCGGCAAGAATCAGTCGCCGATCGATCTTAGCGCGCTGGTCAAAACCGAGTTGAAGCCGCTGAAGCTCGATTACAAGGCGGGCATCGCGGACATTGTCAACAATGGACACACCGTGCAGATCAACTACGCCGCGGGAAGTGCGCTTGCCGTGGACGGCATCGCTTTTGAATTGAAGCAGTTCCACTTTCATTCGCCGAGTGAAAACAAGATCAACGGCAAGCAGTTTCCGCTCGAAAGCCACCTGGTTCATGCAGACAAAGACGGCAATCTCGCGGTGGTGGCGGTGATGTTCCAGGAAGGCGCCGCCAACGCGCTGCTCACGAAGATCTGGGAGAAGATGCCCAATAAGGCCGGAGATAAAAGCGCGCTTCCCACCGGACTGAGTGTGTCGCAGATGCTGCCAAAGGATCACAATTACTACCGCTTCAATGGATCGCTCACGACGCCGCCGTGCAGTGAAGGCGTGCGTTGGTTCGTGATGAAAACGCCGGCCACGGCGTCCAAGGCGGAGGTCGAGCGATTTTCCAAAGCGGTGGGCTTCGCCAACAACCGGCCCATCCAGCCGCTAAACGCGCGCGCCGTGATGCAATAGCCGAGGTCGCTGGGATCGCATGAAGGTACAATTCGTGTCGTGTCCCATCAGATTCGGAACACGGGACAAGTGAGAGTAAGATGGCCATCGGTAGGCGGTACAAGCCGCCGGGCGGACGATATGGCCAAACCGATCGCCTATCTCGAAAATCGTCTTGGTCAAACCAACTCCAAGGCCGATCTCGCGCTTGAAAGTGTACAGCGGGTCCGGACGGAGCTAAAGATGGTGCTGAAATTGTCCGACGGGGTGCGCTTCGCATCCAACTCGATTTAATTCAGTGGCCAGGGGAAGAAAGATACCGACAGCTTCGGCAGCAATGCAATAAGAAAGACCTCAGACTCGCGTGGGTTCAGACCCATATTCTTCACTCGTAATCTCGCTAAGATAACCCCTTCTTGCGTATTTAGACTAGAGTCCACTTTACAAGTGGAGGGGTTTCATGGAATTCCGGCACTGTGGCGATCTACTCGCACCGGGGCGCCAAGTATGCGAGGTTCGGAGCCGGAATGTTTACACGGCGACCTTGCGCCGTTGTCGCGCCGGGTGAAACCAGTTAACCTCGGCGCCGATCACGAAAGCTAACAAGGATGCCCATAAGACATACAACTACCGCCAGCGTTCTTCTGGCACTGGTTTTGTTATTATCGGCCGGCTCCGCCACCTCGGCGGAGCCGCAGGTAGCGGAGGCGCCTAAGCCAGCCGCACCACTCCCGCCGACAGTGATCGAGCTCGCGGATATCGCGACCCGAGCCACCGAAGTCTCCAACTTGCTCGGCAAGCTGACTGCGAGCGCCGCGCCCAGCGCGGAAATCGAAAACATCGCCAAAACGCTTCCCGAATATAGTGAAAAGTTGGCCGCGGACTTCATCGAAACGAGCTATAGTCTGGAAACTAAGCCTTCCCTCGATACGTTGCAAAACCTGCAGCAGGATTGGCAGCGGCGCCAGGTGGAGACGACCGGCTGGTTGAGCGCGCTCACCACCCAGGCGACCAAGTTGCAGGAAGCGCTGAGCCAACTTGCCGATCTGCAAAAAATCTGGGCCGGCACGCGCGCGGCCGCGCAAATTGCCACGGCGCCGAGTCCGATCCTAGAGCAGATCGACGCGGCTCTGACGGCGATTACTGCGGCGCAGGAAAAAATTCAAATCCCCCGCGCGGCGCTGCTGGATCTGCAGAGCCGCGTCGCCCAAGAGGTGACCAAGTGTGGCGCGGTACTGGCTCAAATCGAACAGTTTCAGAAGCACGCGGTTGCCAGCATCCTGGCGCCCGACGCGCTGCCGATTTGGCGGCCGGAGTTATGGGCGGATGCGCTCGATGGCTTGGCCGAGCATGTGCGCCGGATCGGCAGAGCCTATTGGGCAGAAATCGTCAAATTTGTTCGCGAGCCGCGCGAGGGCAGGGCTGCGAATGCGGTGCTCTTTGTTGTCTTGGTCCTGATATTTTCGGCAGCGCGGCGCAAGATCAACGCGTGGGAGAAGTCCGGTGCGGCGGCAAATTCGGCGATCTCGGTTTTCGAGCGACCCTACGCAGCGGCGTTGGCCGCTACGCTGGTCTACATGACTTCGCCATTTTTTCAGTTGCCCTCCCCCGTAAGACAATTGCTGGCGATCCTGCTGCTGGTGCCGCTGTTACGCCTAGTGCGGCCGATTATCGGTGCCGCGGTCGCGACTGCGACCTATGGGCTCTGTTTTCTGTTCGCCGTCGATATCCTGCGCCAAGTGTTTGCGGCGATACCTGTGATCGGTCAGGCGATCCTGGTCGCCGAAATCGTCGTTGCGATCACCTTACTGTTCCAGTTACGCCGCAAGTATCGGCAAATCTTGGCTGAGAGAGCTGAATCATCCCATGGGATACTGCTGAGATTTGGGAGATATCTTGTCACCATCGTTCTGGTTACCGCGCTTTTGGGGGCGGTGGCTGGATACGCGCGCCTGGCAGGGCTATTGATAGCCGGGATTCTTGTCGGCGGCTACCTGGCATTGATGCTATTCGCGTTTCTTCGAGTCGGCGGCGGGCTGGTGGCGGTAGCGTTGCGCGTATGGCCGTTGCGCTCGCTCCAGATGGTCCAGCACCATGGCGAATTTCTCGAACGACGGGCTTATCGACTGTTGGCTTGGGGAGCAGTCATAGGCTGGCTGTTGCGATACCTGCGTTATCTCGGTTTTTTGGATCCGGCGTGGTCCTTAGGACAAACCCTGCTCGCAACCAAGCTGGAGCGCGGCTCGATCGCGATCTCGCTCGGCAATGTCCTGGAATTTTTTC
>JBGTCC010000192.1:0-2326 GCA_041749055.1 Thermodesulfobacteriota bacterium
ACTAACTTGCCGGCGCAGATCGATCTCATGGCCACCGAGGGCATGGAATATAATTTTCTCTTCGTCACCAAAGGTGGCGGCTCGGCGAATAAGACTATGCTGTATCAAGAGACCAAAGCACTGCTCAATCCGGCTAGTCTGGAGAAATTTCTCACCGAAAAGATGCAAACCTTGGGCACCGCCGGCTGCCCGCCGTACCATTTGGTTTTCGTCATCGGCGGCACTTCGGCCGAAGCTTGTTTGAAGACCGTCAAGCTTGCGTCCACCGGTTATCTCGATCATCTGCCGACCACCGGCAACGCCCATGGGCGCGCCTTTCGCGATACCGAGTTCGAAGATCGCATGCTGCAACAGGCCTACAAGTCCGGCTACGGCGCGCAGTTCGGCGGCAAGTATTTCGCCCTCGACTTGCGGGTGATTCGTCTGCCGCGCCACGGCGCCTCATGTCCGGTGGGCATGGGGGTGTCCTGCTCGGCGGACCGCAACGTCAAAGCCAAGATCAACAAGGATGGCATCTGGCTTGAGGAGTTGGAAAAGGAGCCGGGTCGTCTGATTCCCGAAGAGTATCGCGGCAAGTTCGTCGCCAACGTCGTCAAGGTCGATCTCAACCGGCCGATGCGAGAAATCATCGCGCAATTGACGAAATATCCGGTCACTACACAACTGTCGCTGAACGGCACGATGATCGTCGCCCGCGATATCGCCCATGCCAAACTGAAAGAACGTTTGGACAAGGGCGAGGGGCTGCCGCAGTATTTGAAAGATCATCCGATCTACTACGCCGGTCCGGCGAAAACGCCGGCGGGTTTGCCGTCCGGTTCCTTCGGTCCCACCACCGCCGGGCGCATGGATTCGTACGTTGAATTGTTCCAGGCCAACGGCGCGGCGCTGATCACTCTAGCCAAGGGCAACCGCAGCCAGCAGGTAACTGACGCGTGCAAGAAATATGGCGGATTTTACTTGGGCTCCATCGGCGGCCCGGCGGCGATACTGGCCAAGGAGAACATCAAAAAAGTCGAGCTGCTGGAGTATCCCGAGCTCGGCATGGAAGCGGTCTACAAGATCGAGGTGGAGGACTTCCCGGCGTTTATCTTAGTCGACGACAAGGGCAACGACTTTTTCAAACAGATCCTGCATTAGCAGTGCGCTGCGCAGCCGAGCCGCAAGTGGCAAGAAGAATGGCCGCAAGGCACGAGGGCGCTAAAAAGAATTTGGATTCGTAGGGGCGGACCTATGTGTCCGCCCTCTCGGACTGATCCACGTCTAGCGCGCCGCCTTATTCACGAAGCTGAAGTCGAAAACCTGACGCGGCGACGCCTCCTTGGCGGCGTCGCCCAGGCTCTTCTGGGTAAATTCGATGGCGCCCTTCATCCAGGCATCGTCGGCCGAGCCGTTCACCGGCAGGCGGCTCAGGTACAGTTCGAAAAACTGCTCGGCGAGCACGGCGTCTTTGATGGCGAAGTAGTCGGTTAAAATCTTTTTCGCCTCGGCGCGGTTCTGGCGGGCGAACTGCAGGCCGCGCACGCTGGCTTTGACGAACGAGTAGAGCTCGCCAGGCTTGTTCTTGATGGTGTCGTCGGTGACGCCGATGCCGCCGCTCGGGTAGGTCGGCATGTAGTCGCCGGAATAGCCGATGCGATTAAACCCTTCGCGCTCCAACATGAGCGGGCGCGGCGGCGTCAACAACGCCGCGGCGATGCGCCCGGTGCGCAACGCCAGCACGGTGTCCTCTTGGCCGCCGATCACGAGACTCGTGACATCCTTGTTTGGCGTCAAGCCATGCTTCTGCACCATTAATTGAGTCAACAGGTCGACGGCGCCGCCGCGCGACGAGATGCCGACGAATTTGCCTTTCAAGTCGGCGATGGTGCGGATATCTTTTTGCGCCACCATATCGAATTGCGGTTTGGCTGACGCCGTGAAAACCAGCTTGACCGGGATGCCGCGCACCGCGGCCGCGATGGTCGAGCCCGATGCAGAAGTGAAATCCACCGAGCCGCCCAGTAATGCCTGCATGCCCACCGCGCCGCGGATAAAGATCACCTCGACATCGAGACCTTCCTCGCGGTAAAAGCCTTTGGTCTGGGCGATGCGAAACGGCATCTCAGCGATGGACGGCGCCGCCACCGAGAAGCGAACCTTTTTCAATTGGCTTAACGCCGGCGCGGTGTAACCCAACAGGACAAGTGTGAGAATCGATAGTTTGATCCACATGAGCGGCAGTAAACATGGGTGGCGTGAGGCTGTCAACTAATGGCGCGACTGGTGCGACTGGAAATTCCCCGGAAGTTTATCCACGCAAGGCACGAAACGCACGAAAGTGGGA
>JBGTCC010000193.1:0-4015 GCA_041749055.1 Thermodesulfobacteriota bacterium
CGGTCGCGCCTGGCAGATATTGCTGGCGGCCGGGCTGGTTTTCTGGCTCGTCTTGTTATTTCGAGGCGTGGCGCCGTCCCGGCACGACCCCGAGCGGAGCGAGATTACAGCGCTGTTTTTGTATGCCGCCTTGGCCATTCCGTTATTTTATCTTCCAGCCCTGTTCTTCGACAGCACCAGTCACTTCTCCGTGGTCGATATGTGGCGCTTCTGGATCATCCATCTTTGGGTCGAGGGTTTTTTCGAATTGTTTGCCACCGTGATGGTGGCGGTCATCTTTTATCAGTTGGGGATCGTCTCCCACGTCACGGCGGCGCGGGTGGTCTACCTGGACGCGATTCTCTATCTCGGCAGCGGCATTGTCGGCACCGGACACCACTGGTACTGGACCGGGCAATCTAACATCACGATGGCCCTGGCGGCGATGTTTTCCGCCCTCGAGGTCGTCCCGCTGACGTTGCTCACTCTCGATGCCTGGGACTTCGTGAAATTGAGCGGCGGCAAGTGCGACGTTTGCAACAAAACCATTTCGGTGCCGCACAAATGGACTTTTTATTTTCTTATGGCTGTCGGCTTTTGGAATTTTGTCGGCGCCGGGGTATTCGGTTTTCTGATCAATTTGCCGATCGTGAGCTATTTTGAAGTCGGCACCATGCTCACCCCGAATCACGGTCATGCCGCGATGATGGGTGTGTTTGGCATGCTCGCAATGGCGCTATTGGTCTTCGCCTTGCGCCAGGTATTGACCGATGCTCAGTGGGCGACGCCGGAAAAATTTATCCGGGTTTCTTTTTGGGGCCTCAATATCGGCCTGGCGCTGATGGTTGTGATCAATCTCTTTCCCGGTGGCGTGCTTCAGCTTATAGATGTCTTGAATCACGGATATTGGCACGCCCGGAGCCCGGCGTTCTTGACCGAAAGAATCGTGCGTTACATCGAGTGGGCCCGTCTGCCGGCGGATGTCATCTTCATTTTTGCCGGGGTAGTTCCCGCGGTTGCCGCCAGCGGCTGGGCCTACATGTCGATGAGGCAATCTCCTGTCCGTAAATCCTAAAGGACCCGATGTTTTCAATTTTTCGCGTTGACTGATCTAAAGGACGCTGCCATGCCCGGAGATATTTACCGCTTTCTCGCTGACGACCACGCGCGCTTGGATGCTTTGCTCCGGCGCCCTGGTGCCAATCCCCCGGCCATCGATCTTTCGGCCTATGTCGAGTTCCGCGCGGGTTTACTCAAGCACATCGGCATGGAAAAAAAAATCCTCCTGCCGCGCAAAAACGGCGCGGCGGCGAACCGCTTGCCGTTGCGGCCAAGCTCCGCTTGGATCACGGCGCGCTTGCCGCCCTGCTTGTGCCGACGCCCACACCGGCGATTGTCGCCGCCATCCGCACCATTCTCGAAGCCCATAATCCCATTGAAGAAAGTCCCGGCGGTGTGTACGAACAGTGCGAAAGTTTGGCCGGCGCTGAGGCAGAGCAAATTTTGCGCCAGTTGAAATCCGCTCCGGACGTAAAAACCGCTCCAAACTTCGATGGGCCTAATGTTATCGAGGCCACCCGGCGTGCGTTGATAAAAGCCGGTTATAGTCTGGAATTGTGAGAAAGGCCTCGATGGATATGGTTTGATGCCACGACTTCGAAGCGCGGATCGTCACGAAAACAAGCATTGAATGTGTGGAAATCGCGTCCCGCTGCACCCGTGATCAGCACGCAATGGCGGTTTGGCTTCGCCGTGTTTTGTTGATCTCGGTGGACCACGATAACTAGCCTTCCTGTCGTAGCTGTTTCATCGCTTGACGATTAATTCGGCAAGTTATGTTCCCCCCGTAGCGTTGGTCCATGGCGGAGCAATTTCCTGGGTGGCGACTCGTTCTTCGCATAACTGCTAGTCTCAGCGGTCGTCACTTCCCAATCCTGCGAACGATCGGCGGGTGATTTCGCATCTGCGCAAGAAATCCCGTGATCTAATAACGGTTTTGCGCTGGCACGACCTGTGCGAAAGCGATTGTTCAGCCAGACAGAATCGGTGTCGGTCGCATTCGGCCGTGCCGATGTCTGCATTTGCTATCGTTATGAATCACCGAACCATCGCTTACTTCTCAATGGAAATCGGTCTGCTGACCGACATGCCGACTTATAGCGGTGGGCTCGGTGTGCTTGCCGGCGATACCATTCGCGCCGCCGCCGATCTCAAGTTGCCGATGGTGGCGGTGACGCTGTTGCACCGCAAGGGTTATTTTTACCAACGGCTCGATCGGGAAGGCCGGCAGATGGAAGAGGCCGTCGATTGGGCGGTAAACGATTTTCTCACCGAGTTGCCGCAACGAACCTCGGTGACGATCGAAGGCCGCACGGTATTTCTCCGGGCCTGGAAATATGATGTGGCAGGTCCCGCCGATTTTTTCGTGCCGGTTTATTTTCTCGACGCCGATCTACCGGAAAATTCCCCGTGGGACAGAACTCTGACGCACTATCTCTACGGCGGCGACCGGCATTACCGGCTGTGCCAGGAAACCATCCTCGGCATCGGCGGAGTGAGGATGCTGCGCGCCATGGGTCTCCAAGCCATCGAGCGTTTTCACATGAATGAAGGGCACTCCAGTATGCTCGCGCTCGAGCTCTTGGATGAGGAAGTGGCGCGCGCCGGCAAACCAGAAATAACTCGTGACGAAATCGACGCAGTGCGACGGCGCTGTGTGTTCACGACACACACGCCGGTGCCGGCGGGACAGGATCAGTTTCCGCTCGACCTGGTTCATCGCGTGCTCGGCAAAAAAGAAGTCGAAGAAATGAAAGACGTGTTCTGCTGCGAGGGCGTGCTGAACATGACTTATCTCGCGCTCAATCTCAGCCACTACGTCAACGGCGTGGCGAAAAAGCACGGCGAGGTGTCGAGACTGATGTTTGCCGGCTACAATATCGACGCGATCACCAATGGTATTCACGCCGCGACCTGGACGGCGGGTCCGCTCGCGCAGCTTTATGACCGGTACATCTCCGGCTGGCATCAGGACAATTGCAGCTTGCGCTACGCTCTGAGCATTCCCAAGCAAGAGATTTGGCACGCGCATATGACAGCAAAAAAAACGCTGCTCCGTCAGGTCAATATCGAAACCAACGCCGGCATGGACGCCGATGTGTTCACGCTCGGCTTTGCCCGCCGCGCGGCTGCCTACAAGCGCACCGATCTGTTGTTCACCGACATCGAGCGGCTCAGAGCGCTCGCCGACCGGCGCGGCGGCTTGCAAATCGTCTACGCCGGCAAAGCCCATCCGCAGGATGAAGCGGGCAAGGAACAGATTCGCCATGTGTTTCGCGCCCGCGATCAACTGCGCGACAAAATCAAGGTGGCCTATCTGGAAAATTACAGCATGGAGACCGGCAAACTCATGACCGCCGGCGTCGATCTCTGGCTCAACACGCCGCTGCCGCCCATGGAAGCGTCGGGCACGAGCGGTATGAAGGCGGCGGTCAACGGCGTGCCGAGCCTGAGCGTGCTCGACGGCTGGTGGATCGAAGGCTGCATCGAAGGCGTGACGGGATGGTCCATCGGCCCGCCCGACGGCGCGGCGGTACCCACCGTCGATCATAGCCGCGACGCAGCGTCGCTCTACGACAAGCTCGAACAGATCGTCATGCCGCTGTTCGTTTACAATCGCGACGATTTCATTGAAGTGATGCGCCACGCGATCGCGCTCAATGGCTCGTTCTTCAACACCCACCGCATGCTGCAGCAATATGTGTTGAAGGCTTACTTCTAGAGGGGGATGCCAATGGCTGATGGGTTGTGGTTCGTCATATTCTTTGCCGTCTACGTCGTGCTGATGCGTTGGGTATTGCCGCGTTTCGGGGTGAATACCTGAATATCGGCTTCGCGTGACGTCGGGTCCCGACGCAAGAACGATGAAAGAGACAAAGACGTTGGCTAGTGATCATCCTCGTGCGCAATTGCGCCAGTTCCACTGTTAAATTCCAATCGATCGACACGAGTGGAAGGTTTGAATCGCTAACTTGCG
>JBGTCC010000194.1:0-7465 GCA_041749055.1 Thermodesulfobacteriota bacterium
AGCTTTGGGGATTTCCGAGACTGCGCTCGATCGGGTGGCGAAGTTTCTGTCGTCTTATGAAAACGTCCGGCCGGAAGTGTTGGCGTCGTTGGGCGTCGACCCGTCCACCGGGCTGCATGAGCATCTGCTGCAGCTATCCAATGAAATTTTAGATTTCCCGCGCCATCTGTCGATTCACCCCGGCGGGTTTCTCTTGGGCCATGAACCGGTGCACGACATGGTGCCGATCGAAAACGCCACGATGGCGGAGCGCACGGTGATCCAGTGGGACAAAGGAGACGTCGAAGCTCTTGACCTGTTTAAAGTCGATTTGCTCGGCTTAGGCGGACTGACCCAGCTCGATCTTTGCTTCAAGCTCTTGCGCCAAGTGCGTGGTATCGAATTATCCATGGCAACCATCCCGGCGCGCGACGAGGCGACCTTTGACATGATTTGTAAGGGCGACACGGTGGGCGTGTTCCAAATCGAAAGCCGGGCGCAGATGGCGATGCTGCCGCGGCTGCGGCCGCGTAATTTCTACGATCTAGTGATCGAGATCAGCATCGTTCGGCCTGGGCCGATCACCGGCGGAATGGTGCATCCCTATTTGCGCCGGCGCCAAGGTAAGGAAAAAATAGAATATCCGCATTCCTCTCTGGAGCCGGTGCTGGAAAAAACCCTCGGCGTGCCACTGTTTCAAGAGCAGGTGATGCGCTTGGCGATGATCGCCGCCGACTATACGCCTGGCGAAGCGGACCAGTTGCGCCGCGACATGGCGGCTTGGCATCGCACCGGAAGGATGGAGCGCCACCGCGAACGCTTGATCACGCGCATGCAGGCCAAAGGCATCGCCGCCGAGTTTGCCGAGCGGGTCTTCGAGCAGATTCGCGGCTTCGGCGAATACGGTTTTCCGGAAAGTCACGCGGCGAGCTTTGCCTTGATCGCTTACGCGACCGCTTGGCTCAAGTGTCATTATCACGCCGAATATAGCTGCTCGTTGCTCAATGCTCAGCCGATGGGTTTTTACACGCCGGCGACGATTGTCGAAGATGCCAAGCGCCATAGCGTCGTCGTTCGCTCCCTCGACGTGCAAGCGAGCGACTGGGATTGTACGCTTGAGCGTTGCCCGGACAGCGCCGGCGGCTTCGCCTTGCGCATGGGGCTGCGCTATGTCAAAGGCTTGGGCGAAGACGAATGGCAGAGAGTCGAGGCAGCACGGCGGATAAAAACCTTCGGTTCTTTAGATGACTTCGTTCGCCGCACCCGACTAGATGAAGGGACCCTGAGCGCTCTGGCCGAGGCGGGTGGGTTTGAAAGTTTCGGCGTGGCCAGGCGCAACGCCTTGTGGGACCTGCGCCGGTTAGTCCAGGCCCGCGAGCAATCGCTGACAATGGCGGTAAAAGAAACCGACCCCGGCTTTTCACCCCTGAGCGACTTCGAAGAAGTCGGCTGGGATTATCGCCGTACCTCCCATAGCGCCCGGCGCCATCCGCTGGAGCCGCTGCGCCGAGATTTAAGTCGCCAAGGAATACCCGACGCGCGCATGGTCGCGTCGATGCAGCATGGTGAAAAGATTCGCTACGCTGGTTTGGTGATCTGCCGGCAACGGCCTGGAACGGCGGGCGGCGTCGTTTTCATGACACTCGAAGATGAAACCGGTTTCGTCAATGTCGTCGTATGGGAAAGCGTGTTCCAACGCTATGCGGTCTTGGCGAAGACGGTGAGCTTCCTCGGCATCAGCGGCAAGCTGCAAGTCGAAGACGGCGTGGTCCATCTCATAGCCGAGCGGTTATGGCATCCGCGCGCCGAGCTGAAACCCGCCAGTACGCGCAGCAGGGATTTTCACTAAGAGGATTTAACCACAAAGAGCACAAGGTCACCTAGCAAGAAGATTCGCAGGATTGGCCGCAAAGAACGCAAGGGACAAAACTTTGGATTCGCAGGGGCGCGATTCATCGCGCCCTCGGACAAAGCATCGGATCATTCACCACAAAGGACACGAAGACCACGAACTTCGGAAAGATAGGTTTCCGAAACCTTCGTGTCCGTCGTGCTCTTCGTGGTGAAAGGTAATTTTCAAACTACGCAACCGCCTTCTTTTCGCTCTTCTCGATTCGCGCTTTCAGCCGGGGATAAAACCGCAGCGGGTTATCCCAGAAGATCTTACGTTTCAACTCGTCACTGACATCTCTGCGATTGATCAAGTTCGGGATGTCGTGGCTGAAGTCGCGTTGGTCGCGTTCGTGCGGGTAATCGGACGCCCAGATGAGCGCGTTGTCATTGGCGACTTGCGCGGCGAGCGGCAAGGCCGACTCTTCGACTTCGACGGCGAAATAAATATTCCCCTTCTTGACGTACTCGCTCGGTTTCAACTTGCAGCGCGGCGAGTAGTGGCCTTTGCGTTCCTGTTCTTCGTCCATGCGATCCATCATGTAGGGCACCCAGCCGACGCCGCACTCGATGCAGCCGAATTTGAAATTGGGGAACAGCTCGAAAACCCCTTCGAACATCAACGCGGTGAACTGGCGAATCTGCGCGAAGGGATGTTCGAGCGTGTGGCCGATGGTGAAATTGTTGACCATGTCGAGACCGAGGGACGGCATGCTGAGACCGCCGTGGGTCGAGATCGGCACGTCGAGTTTTTGAGCTTCTTCCCAGAGCGGATAAAACTCCGGTCCGCTGTAGAGCCGACCGGCCGGCGCGACCGCCGGCAACACCCCGCCGACCATACCCAATTCGGTCACCGCGCGGCGCAGTTCTTTGACCGCTTCGCCGATGTCTTGGATCGGCAAGAGCGCGACGCCGACCAAACGCGGGCTCGCCGCCATGAACTTGTTGTAAAGCCAATCGTTGTAAGCTCTGGCCATGCAGATCGCCCAGTCGTGATCCTGGATCGCGCCATGGGTTAGACCTTGCGTCGGATAGAGAACCGTCAGCTCGATCTTGTTGATGTCGAGGAAGCGCAGCCAATCTTGCGCGTTCGGCCCGGTGCCGCCGCCAGCCCAGCCGCCTTTCTTGCGCAGCGAGCGGAGGAAGCCATCCATGGTTAGACCAGGCCAAAAGGAATAGCTGTGATGCCACTCTAAGTCGTTATACGGCGCGCCAATAAACTCACGCAACTCCGAGTCGAGCTCCATCACATGCCCGTCGGCGTCGATGATTCGGTAGTCTGACATATTGCCTCCTCCGGTCTTTTATCGTTCAGATCGATTGATATTGAAACCCGCGAACGTCATTTCGAGGCGCGACGCGACGAGAAATCTTTCCACCGTCACGCAGGAATTCTCGCTGCGCTCGAACTGACAGACGAAGCGTCCGACGTCAGCGGCGCTTAAGTGTTCCTGGTGTTTTCCGTAAACAATTCCTCCACCCCTAGATTCCGTCCCAACATCCCTTGCTGGCTAGCGAATTTAATCAAGTTCTCGACGTCGTTATGGTTTTCTTTCAACCCTTGATAGAAGGGGTCCTTGCCGAAAAATTTTCTTTCCTCTTCAAGATAGGACCGGCCCCAGGCAAAGCTCAGGCGGTGCGGCTGTTCCATGAAGTCGTTGTAAGCCTTGCGAGATGCGAGCAGCGCTTCGTACAAACTCGTCGCTACCCAAGGGTCGCGGTCGAGGATTTCTTTCTTGATCACCACCGGATGCATGATCGGGAAGACGCCGGTCTTTTTATAATAGGCGCGTTCTTCGCTCTCGAATTGCGGAAACAACCGCTCGACCGTGCCATCGCCGCGAATCCAACGCTGCGGCAAGTCGGGTTCGACTTCGGCATCGACCTTGCCTTCGACCAGCAAGTCTTCAAGCTTGCGCTGGCCTTCAACGAATTCGACCTTGATATGCGGTGGCAGTTTGAAGCCGACATGTTCTTTGTTGACGATCACCCATGTGACATCGCCGACGCCGAGATCGTAGCTGTTCATCAACATACCCTTGCTGACCAGCGCCAGCGTGTTCTCGTAGCTGCGCAGGCCGATGCGCCCGCCTTTGAGATCGGCCGGCTTTTTGATACCTGAGCCTGCTTTGATAAAGCAAAACTTATGACCCCACATGCGCCGGGGGAAAAAGGGGATCGCTTGCAGCCGGTCGATGTCTTGGCTGCGCGCGACTAAATAGGATGACATGGAAAACTCGCAGGCGTCATACTCGCCGTAGTGGAACATCCGTTCATGGCGGATGCCGCTCTCGACAGTGATGACGTTCAAGTCGAGGCCTTGGGCTTCGATCTGGCCGTCGCGCAAGGGTTGCAGATAGTCGTACTTGTCGAAGGCGATGGTAAGTTTCAGTTTAGCCATGGATCAGCCTCGTTTATTAGGATTTTTTGCCGAAGACGCCATCGATGACACCGTTGGTTGCTAAGTCTTTGACCCAATCCATATCGGCAAAGCTCTGCCGGTTCAATTCCGCGGTGCCGGGCTTGGAGCGATCGAGATTTTGCAGGAATATTTTTGCTCCACAGCGTTACAGGTACCGGCAACAACGCTAAAACAATCAACCAAGCGTGATCGATACATCTGGGACGATCATAAAAGTCAGGGGCGTTGCTGTCAATCAAATGGCTGGTTGCGGCAGATTTCGTTGACACATCTGGGATCGGGTGTTAAGTGACACTTAAACTTAACTAAAGGAGAACTTTATGCGTTTCGATGGCAAGTCGGTGATTATTACGGGCGGCGGCGGCAAGATCGGCAAAGCCTACGCGATGGGGTTCGCCAAGGAAGGCGCGAAGGTTGCGCTCCCGGATATCGCAAGCGCCGATCACGTCGTCAAGGCGATCCAAGATATGGGCGGCACGGCGATCAGCATGGCCTGCGATGTTTCCGATGAGAAGAGCGTCAAGGCGATGGTCGACAGCGTGGCCAAACAGTTCGGCAGTGTCGATGTCTTGGTCAATAACGCCGCTTATTTTATGACCGTCAAGAAAAGCCCATTCTGGGAGATGGAAGTCGATGAGTTCGACAAGGCGATGGCGGTCAACGTGCGTGGCTCGTGGCTCTGCGCCAAGGCGGCGTTCCCGTACATGAAGCAGCAGGGCAAGGGCAAGATCATCAATATCTCATCAGGCACCGCGCTTAACGGCGGGCAGAACTACATCCACTACGTGACGTCAAAAGGCGCGCTCATCGCCATGACAAGAGCGATGGCGAAGGAAGTCGGCGACTATAACATCTGCGTCAATACGGTCAGTCCCGGTTTCGTCGTCACCGAGGGGCGAGCGGTTGACCCGGCGTTCAATGCCAGCCGTGTCTCCAACCGCGCCTTCAAGCGCGTCCAGGTCGAGAACGACCTCGTCGGCACGGTGATGTTTTTGTCCTCTTCGGAAAGCGACTTCATGACCGGCCAGCTACTCAACGTCGACGGCGGCGCCCATTTTGTCGGATAAGAAACGGTAAGGGGTGAAGGGTTAGGTGTAAGGCGTTTCCGGATCGACACGCTTGTCCCATTACCCTTCACGCCTTACGATTTTCTGCAAGGAATTCCCATGCGTTTCAAAGATAAATCCGTAATCATCACCGGCGGCGGCGGCAAGATCGCCAAAGCTTACGCTCTGGCATTCGCCAAAGAAGGGGCGAAGTTGTGTTTGCCGGACATTGCCAGCGCGGACCAGATCGTTAATACGATTAAAGATCTGGGCGGCACGGCGATCAGCACGGCCTGCGACGTATCCAGCGAACAAAGCGTCAAGGCGATGGTTGCTGAAACCGTGAAACAGTTCGGCACCGTCGACATCCTCATCAATAACGCCGCTTATTTCATGAGTGTATGGAAAGGGCCGTTCTGGGAAATGACTGTTGAAGAATTCGACAAGGCGATGGCGGTGAACGTCCGTGGCTCATGGCTCTGCGCCAAAGCCGTCGTGCCGTATATGCAGAAACAAAAGGCCGGAAAGATTATCAACATCTCCTCCAACGTCGCTCTCACCGGCAATCCGAACTATATCCACTACGTCACGTCAAAAGGCGCACTCATCGCCATGACCCGCGCCATGGCGAAAGAGCTGGGCGACTGGAACATCTGCGTCAACTCGGTGAGCCCCGGCTTCGTCGTCACCGAAGGCCGCCAGGTCGATCCCGAATACGAAAAGATCCGCGCCCAGCAGCGCAGTCTGAAAAAAACCCAGGTCGAAGGCGATCTAGTGGGAACCGTGTTGTTTCTGTCGTCGAGCGAGAGCGATTTTATGACCGGGCAATTGTTAAACGTCGACGGCGGTTTTCATTTTGTTGGTTGAGAAAAGGAATTAGCCGCAAAGAACGCAAAGTGCGCAAAATCAATCCAGTGATTTGTCGGGGCGAGGCGTGCCTTGCCCGTCCGCTTAATAGCCACGCTGCCAGTCGATGACGTTTTCGAGCGGTCTGCTTTCCAGATAACGGCTCAGGTTTTCGCAGAATAACTTTACACCACCGTGCTCGGAAACGTCGGTTACCGCGGAGACGTGGGGCGTGATGATGACTCGCTCGTTGTCCCATAGGCGGGCGTCGGGCGGGCGTTGGAATTCACCGTCGTAAACGTCGGTGGCAAAGCCGCGCACTTTGCCCT
This sequence comes from Thermodesulfobacteriota bacterium, assembly GCA_041749055.1. GTDB lineage: Bacteria > Desulfobacterota > Binatia > UBA9968 > UBA9968 > DP-20. The sequence continues at coordinate 6,513 of JBGTCC010000194.1, forward strand.
GGGTCAACGCGAGGATCAAAGCTTCTTCATCGATGATCTCGCCACGGGCGATGTTGACCAAGACTGTTCCCGGTTTCATCGCGGCAAAGGCTCCGGCACCGATCAAATGTGTCGTCTCCGTTGTCCACGGACAACAAACGGCGACGAACTCGCTCTCGCGCAGCAATTCATGCAACGCTTGAGCGGGTTCCAATCGCGCAAAAACTGGGGGAGGCGCGGATGCTGGCGCAACTTCTCGCCGCGTGCCGACGATGCGCATGCCGGCCGCGGCACAAAGTTTTGCCACTTCCTGGCCGATACCGCCGGTGCCAACAACGCAAACGGTCTTGTCGCGAATAATTATCGGATCGTAGGTGAGATGATCGAGCCGGTGCCGGCGTTGATCGCGGTAGCTCAAATGAAGCCCGCGGGAGAAGTGGAGGAAGCTAGCCAATACATACTCAGCCATCGGGCGACGGTTCGTAAGCCCGCGCGAGGTCGTCACGAGAATACTCGAACCCCAGAGATCGGTGTCGAGGAAGTTGCTGGCTCCGGCAGGCAGCTCATGGACCCATTTCAGTCGGGGCGCGCGGGCTCGGATGTTTTTGACGGGCGGCCACCCTACGAGCATGACGTCGGCTGACGCCAGCGCTTGGTTTCGCTGGGCAACCGAGGTTGCAGGATATTTACGGGAGCCAAGGTAACGATTGACGGTCCACTGCGGCCAAGTAGCGCGCAACTCGCCATCGAACCATCCTCTGGCATCGACAACTTTGATGCGGTGATCGACGTTGGCAATTCGGTCCAGCACCTGGTCGGGCACCTGCTGAATCACCAAAACTTCGAGGCTCTCCATAGCTACCACGGTACCTATCACGGGAAGTTTTTGTTCGTAACAGCGAGTCTTAAATATCTTTGGCGGGGAATTCCCTCGGTTTCAGGCGAAGTGAAATTCCGTCATGCCCGTGAAAACG
>JBGTCC010000195.1:0-2853 GCA_041749055.1 Thermodesulfobacteriota bacterium
CAATCCGTACTTTCCACCCGCCCGCCGGGAAAAACATAGACTCCCGCGTAGGTATCCATTTTTTCCGGACGCCGGTTCATAAAAATTTCAAATGCGCCGTTGTCGCTCGGTCGCGCCAAAACGACCGTCGAGGCGGGCATGGGTGGGGCTGGCGGTGCCATAGTTAAGTGACTTAGCTAAAACCCGGCGCGGCTGCAACTCCTGCGGCAAACTCCAGTCCGAATTCTGCGCAGATCCTACAAACGCGGCGAAGGCTTGCCAATATGAATATGCGCCCCAGTGGCGGCACCGGCGACGGCGCCGCGAAATGCGATAAATGGAATCCCCGCCTGACGTAAATAGTTGAGCACCGACCGGCCTTCGGCGCTCTCGGGGTGGAGCGCCAGATCGACCGCGTTACGATGATCGAATCTCATGCGCTCATGGGTCGCCGTCTGGCCGAGCGCACTGATCGGCAGCCCGCGGCCAAAGGATTGTAAAAAAAATCTGCCGATTTTATCGACCTCCGCCAAAGTAAATCCCGCCGCGCCGTTGAAGCGCAGTAAAGTATCGGTCTCGCTGTAGCCGCCCAGGGCTAGCCCGGGAAGCCGCAGCAATTCATCGCGCATGGTAATTTCAGTGAGCGCGCTATCGGTTTCCGCCAGAAAGCGTTTGTCGTCCTGGAGCCGCAACATGGCTTGCGCCACCGCATGCTCCGCCTGAATCACTTCAGTGCGGGAAATTAACCCCTGGTGGTAAAGTTCGCGCCGGTGCTGGTATTCCGCGGTGATGCGCTTGACTTCGGCCTCGTGCAACGCCAAGAGCGTTTCGGCGCCGGCACGGGTCTCCTTGGTTTTTTGAATCACGTCGTTGCGCGACCGCGCGAGCTCGGAGTCGGTCGCACTGGAACGGGAGCCTCTTGGCGCGCCCTGGCCCAAGCCCAGCACGGGCGTCAGTAATGCCACAGCAAATATTAGCGAGATTGCTCGTCGGCAAGTTTCCATAGCGGTGGCACAACTCGAATCTGTCCCGCAAGTCTATGAAGTATGCAATTGGCGGTCAAGTCCGACAGTTGTCGAAATGTCTTATCGCCACTGCCCGCTTGTCTACAGACTTAGAAGTTTGCCAGAGCGGTCGATCGCCAACTCGCAGGTATGATCGTGTAGGTGGCCGCCCATAAACCGCTGAATGTCCTGGAATCCAGAGCGCACTGGCTATCGCCGGCTTGTCTTGGATGACGCTGATTCTATGTAAAGCACTTCGGCGTCAGTGCACTTGCGGTTTCTCGCCACCGGATTCGTAGTCGCCGACCGCCTCCGTATCGTCACCAATCCCAGCTGCGGCGGGAAAAGCTCAAAGCCGAAAATATAGAGATGCGGCAACAAGGCATCGAACCAAACTAAGAAATGCTTTGGCGAGTGCCGCCAACGCGACTCGATCTGGCAGATTGCTGGGCGCAGGGTTTTGCCGAGCCCCAGTAGTCGACCAAGATGGGCGCGGCTGCGCCAGCGCGACCGGCCAAGTTAGGGACCGCAGGAAAATGGCGAGAACACACAATCGGAAATTTTCGTCCAACCGTTAGTCAAGCTCGTGCCGATGTCGGTATCGCGCACGCCCATCCAGAACATCAGTGCAACGAAAAATACAATAAAGGTGTACTCGACTAGTCCCTGGCCATCGTCTTCCCGCAAGAATTTTTTTATCAAATCCATGATGCCCACTCAGTGATATTTTCCAAGTTAGTCGTCGGTTATTGGGCTCAGCGAAGCAATCAAGATGCCGCAAGCGAAATCGAGGCAAAACCGTAAAAATATTGCCGGTAGTCGGAGAAACCATGGGAAGTTAACGAGCCAAAGTTCCCGTTTGACAGGACTGACAACGTTGACGGGCGGAGTTGCCCGCCATTCGATCGATGTAGAATTCGGTCTATTGGCGGGCGAGCCGTCCCGACGGGCGGCCGATATGAATATGCGGCCCAGTGGCTGCGCCTGGAATCGCGCTGCGAAAAGCGACAAAGGGAATGCCGGACTTGCGTAGATAGCCGACCAGCGCCCTGCCCTCGCCGCTATCAGGATGGAGTCCGATATCCATCGAATCGCGGTGATCGAACCTCAATCGATTATGAGTATCTGATTGGCCCAACGCCGTTATCGGCAGCCGGCGGCCGAAGGTTTGGGAGAAGAATTTCTCCACCCTTGGCGCTTCGGCGATCGACCATTTGACAAGCCCATTGAAGCGCGTCAACTCCGCCGTCTGGCTAAATCCGCCGATGGGCAAGGCCGGCATACGTAGCACTTTCTCACCAAGAATCGCTTCAGTAATAGCGATGTCAGTTTCGGTCACCGTGTGCCGCATCTCGTGGACGCGCTTGAGCGCCGCCACGAACAACTGCTCAGTCTGTTGCACCTGTTCCTTGGCAAGCTGGCCTTCCTGCAACAGCTTGCGCTGGCGAATAACCTCGGCACGAAGCGTCGACTGTTGGCGCTCGAACTGGCCCAGTTGGCGCTGCTCCTTGGCGAGAAATTCTCTCATTTGCGCAATGGCATCGGAACCCGAAGGCTCAGTGCTGATACTGTCCTGCATCCAAGGCAGACGAAGATTCTCACGTCCGCTGACGAACAAGATCAACATCAGCGCGACGGGAAACAACGCCGCGCCGGCGATCAAATAGCGATTCTTTAAAGCCTCGGCGAGCATGAAGCCAAAAGTGAAAGGGCTCGGCATATACAGGTCAAGTCAAAATTGCCCGCCAACCGCCTCGCTTGCCAGCTGTGCTTTGCTCAAACACGAAGCCGACTCGAGTTAACCGTGAACCTTGGGGAAGTCACCGGGCTTGGCTCACGGCAGTCTAGATCGAAGCCAGCAGTCCCCGCT
>JBGTCC010000196.1:0-3186 GCA_041749055.1 Thermodesulfobacteriota bacterium
GTTCTGGTCGCCAAATCCTCCGCCGGGCTCACGCCGGGAAAAAAGTTCAGAAAACCGAACCACAGAAAGATTATGCCGACACTCAGGCGAAGCAGAGTGATGCCGTAGCGCGCCATATAGGCGGTTAGACTGCGGTCGATCCGATCGAATTGGGACGCGAGCTTGGACATAAACAGCTCCTTCGGTACGATTTTAATCAAAGCAAATCTTTCGCTCCAGACAATACGCTGCGGCAAAAAATAAACCGGCTGAGCGCATGATGAATGGGCGCGGCGCGATTCTTGGCAAGCCGCGAACCTTGTTATACAGTCGGCCAAGTTCGTGGATCATTCTTTTTCGCGCGCGAGCAACAACTAGCGCAAGGGGAATCGCATGGAAGTAAAGTCGATTAAAGAAACCCATACCGAACTGATGATGCATAGCGTCAAGTTCGCCAAGGACGAACAAGGGCGGCGCAAGGGGCAGGAGATTCTCTTCAAGTGGCCCGATATCGAGAAGCAGTTGGGCGAGCATAAACATATTTACGTCGTCGACGCGCGGCTGGGCTCGAACAATCATACGCACCGGCTGTGGTACGATGTGATTCCGCCGCACACCGAAGAAGGCCAAGAGTGGCGCGGCCTCGGACATCGCCACACGGTGGAAGCGATCATTTATTTTCTCAAGGGCAAGGGCCACAGCATCATCGACGGCGTGCGCTACGATTGGGGCCCAGGGGATTTGTTGAGCGTGCCGATGTTCTCCTGGCACCGCCATGTCAACGACGGCGACGAACCGGTGCTGCGGATCGCCTCGACCACTGGACCGTTGTCGTTGGGCCTGGGCCAAGCGGTCTATGAGGATGAGCGGTTTCCGGAATTCTGGATCTACGCCCAGGAGGGCGAAGACGCGCGCAAGACTCTGATCCCAGGCGGAGGCGGAACAGTCGACAATAGCAAAGTCGGCAGCAACCGGGCCGCCGAGATGTATGCCGAGCAGGTCGCCTTTGCCATGCATGAAGAGCAGCTGCGGCGTGACAGCAAAGTGTTGGTCAAGCAGAAAGACTTGGTCTTCGAACCGACGGCGATGGGCAATCTCGCCTACGTCGTCGATCCGCGCATCGGTTTTCACGCCAAAGCGCTCGGTGTGGTGATGGCGGAGATTCCGCCGGGCAAACGCTCCGGTGCCCATCGGCATCTCTACGACGAAATCAATCTGATCGTCGGTGGCAAAGGCAAAGTGATCGTCGAGGATAAGGCGTTCGACTTCGAAACCCTCGATGTATTATCGATCCCGGTGTTTCAGTGGCACCAGTATTTCAACACCGGCACGGAGCCGTTGCGCATTCTCGGCATCAATACGAGATTGGCGATGGACAATCTTGGATTGTCGCTGACGCATCAGGGCGAGCATGCGGACTACGTGTGAGCGGCGTCTTGGAGCATGAGATGAAGGGGGTGTCATGATCCGTTTCGTTACACTGCTTCTGATGTTTTTTGTCGCATGGCCAAAGGAGTCCCCGGCGGCCGAAGTCGATCTCGCCCGCAAGGAAGGCGAAGTGGTGCTCTACACCACCATGGTGGTGTCGGACTTCCAGGTATTTCACCAGGCGTTGGTCAAAAAGTATCCATTCTTAAAAGTGAATCATGTGCGTCTAGGAGCGGCCACTTTGGTTTCGCGCGCGGTGGCCGAATTTCGCGCCGGCAAGCATCTCGCCGATGTGTACGGTGTCAGCCCCGACTCGATGAACTATCTGCGCGATATCGGCGTGCTGGCCAACTACACCAGCCCGGAAGCGAAGTTCATTCACAAAGGCTTCATGGACCCCAAAGGGTTTTGGTCGGGGATCACGACGGATGTTTTGGTGACCGGCGTGAACACTTCGCAAATCAACGTCAAGGCGGCGCCGCGCCGTTAGGCCGACTACTTGAAGCCGGAATACAAAAACAAGGTTGCCTTTCATATCGGCACCAACAATCCGTTGATCGGCATGGCGGAGCTAAACGGCGAAGACAAAGCGCTTGCCTATATGCGCGCCTTTTCGAAGCAGGGTCCGATTCTGCACAACGGCTACACCAAGATTTCCCAGCTGCTCGCTGCCGGTGAATTCTCCCTGGTCGCCTTCATGCAAGTGACGAAATTAGAAAAAATCCGCGAGCGCAACGGCCCGGTGGATTGGATTCCCCTGGACCCTTCGTTCGCGACCGTATCTTCGGTCGCGGTGTCGAAAAATGCGCCCCATTCTAACGCGGCGCGGCTGCTGGTCGACTTCTATATCTCTGAAGAAGGCCAACGGGCGTTGCGCGAGATCGACAAGATTCCTTTGCGCAAAGGCGTCGAGGCGGAGTCCAAGCGCGTCGCCGAGCTCATCGAGCAGGCGCCCCATGTCATCAAGTATGAGGGCGACGCGGGGAGGCACATCAAGCAATTCAATGAGATATTTTTGGGGCGATAAACCAGTAAACTCGTTCAAAACGTTCAAGCCGTTCAAATAGTTCAAATCGTTTTCGGATAGGGAGAGAGTCGTGGAAGTGAAGTTTGGATTATTTAGCTGTGACTCGCATGCGCAGTTAGACCGCGATGCCTGGACCCAGCGCATGTCCAAGGCCAAGTGGGGCGAGCGAATACCGCAGATCGTTGAGGTCGACGAGGACGGCAAGCAGGTCGACCGTTGGATGGTCAATGGCAATGTGCGCAGCGAGTGGGTATATAACCGACTTTCAGGCCACCGGCGACCAGCTGCCGCAGAACGGTTACGATCTCATGCCTTCGGAGTTATTCAAGCGGCAATGTTACTTGGTCGGCTGGTACGATCGCGCCAGCCTGCGCGTGCGTGACTATATCGGCACGGACAATATTTTATGGTCGAGCCAATGCCCGCAAGCGACCTCAACCTGGCCGAATACCCAAGCGGCGCTGGCGAAAAGTTTCGCCGGCGTGGCGGACGCCGATAAACAGAAAATCCTGTGGCAGAACGCGGCGAAACTGTACAAAATCGCCGGGGGTTGATTAGCCGTCATCCTTGCCTTCTCCTCGAGGAAGAAGAAACCGATTAAGAATCGATAGAGGTAAGTTTTATGTCTCATTGGCCCAACATACGCCCGACCATCGATGAAATGGTCAACCGGCAGTTCGATACTCCGGAGGTCATACAACTGGTCGCCGTGAAGCTCACGCCTGGCCGTGTCGAAGTCTACCCAAATCATA
>JBGTCC010000197.1:0-11620 GCA_041749055.1 Thermodesulfobacteriota bacterium
GCGGCTTCGGCAACGGCGCCAAAAGCCGCTGCGATTCCCGCCGGCCACGTCGCTGTCACGGCACCGATCCTGGGAACTTTCTATGTGGCGCCCGAACCCGGCGCGCCGCCGTTTGTGACCGTCGGCCAGCAAGTCACGGAAGACACCACCTGCGGACTGATCGAAGTAATGAAGGTCTTCAACAGCGTGCGCGCCGGGGTGAAGGGCACGGTCGTTGAAGTGATCGCGCCCAACGGCGGCTTCGTCGAGTTCGGCCAGCCATTGATCATCGTCAAGCCGTAACTGTTAGCTACGTTTGGGGACAGACTACTCTTCGCTGAGCGAAAAGCGGCCTGTCCCCTTTTTCTTGCTTCAGGAGTTTCCATGACTGTTAGCCGAGTATTGGTCGCCAACCGCGGCGAGATCGCCGTGCGGGTGATTCGCGCCTGTCAAAGTTTAGGGATCGAAACCGTCGCAACAGTATCGGACGCCGATCGCGACAGCATGGCGGCGAAGATGGCCAATCGCGCCGTCTGCATCGGTCCGGCGAAATCTATTGATAGCTACCTCAAAGTCGAGAACGTGATTGCCGCCGCGCTGGGCACTGGCTGCGACGCGCTCCACCCCGGCTACGGTTTTCTTTCCGAGCGGGCGGCGTTGGCGCAGGCATGCGTCGACAACAGAATCATTTTCGTCGGTCCCAGCGCCGGAAACATCACCATGATGGGCGACAAGCTCGAAGCCCGTAGAATCGCCCGCAATGCCGGCGTGCCGCTTGTGCCCGGTTCGGATCATGCGCGCAATCCCCACGAAGCCGCCCAGCTGGCTAAAGAGATCGGCTATCCCCTGCTGCTCAAAGCCTCCGCCGGCGGCGGTGGGCGCGGTATCAAATTAGTCTGGAACGAGCATGAGATCGAAGACACCTTTCGCGTGGCTGCTGCCGAGGCTCGTGCCGCCTTTGGTAACGACACGCTTTACATGGAACGCTACGTCGGCAACGCGCGCCATATCGAAGTGCAAATCCTCGGCGACCAGCATGGCAATGTCATTCATTTAGGCGAGCGCGATTGCTCGCTGCAACGGCGCCATCAAAAGATCGTCGAAGAAGCGCCGGCTTACGCCGTGCCGGCGGAAGTACGGGGGCAAATATGCACTGCCGCGGCGACCCTGGCGCGCAGCATCGGCTACCAAAGCGCCGGCACCATCGAGTTCATCTACGACAACGACACCCGCGGCTATTATTTTCTCGAGATGAACACGCGCATCCAGGTCGAACATCCGGTCACCGAAATGATTACCGGCGTCGATCTGGTCGCGCAACAGTTGCGCATCGCCCGCGGCGAACCGCTGCCCTACAAGCAGTCGGACATCACTTTCAACGGCCATGCCATCGAGTGCCGCATCACCGCCGAGTCGCCGCAGCATGGCTTCCGCCCCTGCCCCGGCCTGATCTCCAACTGGCGGGGACCGACCGGGCCGGGCATTCGCCTCGACACTCATTGTTACTCGGGCTACTTCGTACCGCCCTATTACGATTCACTCTTGGCGAAACTGATCGTCCACGGCAATAACCGGCAGGAATCGGCGGATGCGACTAACCGGGCGCTCGAAGATTTTCACGTCGAAGGCATCGATACCTTGATACCGTTTTTGCAAGTGGTCATCGCCGACCAGGATTACCGCGACGGTAAAGTGAACACCCGCTGGCTGGAAAATAAGCTTGAGGAGTACTCCGCGACGATAACCGGTTAACGACGGATTTCGCACTCACCAGGAAGGACACGAAAATCACGAAATTCGGATTGATGAATATCCTAAACCTTCGTGTCCTGCGTACTATCATCCATGATAATTTCCGCGGCTTGGGCAAATTTTGTGGCCGGGCGACTGCCGCTCCCCGTGCCCCAGGGCGTATCATGAGACGCCCCTACAGCCGATTTTCTGATGAATTTCATTTTGCGCCTTTTTTGCGGCTCCAATTCCTTCGATTGGCGCCGGACCAGCTTGGCGGTTAATTATCCAAATCCGAATCTTCTACTTCGTGAACTATGTGCCCTTTGTGGTTAAATTTCTTCTCCCCTTCGGTTGCCGCGCAGCCGCGCTAGGATATTCGTGGTGAGTTTGAATTTACTCTCCGGCACCATGCTACGCTTGCTGCTGAAACGATGTCTGCATGGGCTGCTGGTCCTCTGGGTCGTCGCAACGCTGACATTTTTACTGCTGCGCATCGCCCCCGGCGGACCCTTCGACAGCGAGCGAAAACTGCCGCCGGAAGTGATCGCCAATCTCGAAGCCAAGTACCATCTCGACGAACCGGTGTGGCAGCAGTACCTGCGCTACATGGGCGGCGTCGTTCAGGGCGACTTGGGGCCGTCGTACAAATATCTCGATCGCGGTGTCACGGACATTATCGCCGAGACCCTGCCAACTTCGATCGTTCTGGGCGGCTTGGCGATGTTGTTCGCCGTCCTCGTTGCATTCCCCACCGGCCTCTTCGCCGCATACTTTCGCAATTCGTTCATTGATCGTTGCTGTATGGCGATTGCGGCGCTGGGCATCTCGCTGCCCAATTTCGTCTTGGGCGCGCTGCTGATCTGGGCGGTGGCGCTGCAACTGGGTTGGTTGCAGATTGGCCGCTGGGACGACTGGTCGAGCGTGATCTTGCCGATGATCACGTTGGGCGCCGCGCCGACGGCGTTTCTCGCGTCGCTGTTGCGCTCGACATTGATCGAAACCATGAGCGAGGATTTTGTTCGAACCGCGCGGGCCAAGGGTTTGAAAGAGTCCATGGTGATCATCAAGCATGCGCTGCTACATTCTCTGATTCCCGTCTTGACGGTGATTGGCCCCTTGGCGGCGGCGTTGTTAACCGGGTCCTTCGTCGTCGAGTACGTCTTCGCCATCCCCGGCATGGGCCGATTTTTTATCACCGCGGTCACCGATCGCGATTATCCGCTTATCATGGGCGTCACCCTGGTCTACACGGCGCTGTTAGTGTGCGCCAACCTGATCGTCGATCTGCTTTATAGCTTGGTCGATCCGCGCATTCGGGTCGAATAGGGATCATGGATTCTCCACGCAAGCCGTTTGACCTCGTCATCGCCTTGAGCGCGCTCTTTGTTGGCCTGGTGTTCGTAGCTGCCAGTCTGGCGCCGTGGATCGCACCCTATGCTCTCGGCGGCATGGAAGAAAAACAAATGCTCCAAACCCCGAGCGTCAGCCATTGGCTGGGCACCGACGGTCTGGGGCGCGACCTGCTCACCCGCGTGCTTTACGGCGCTCGCGTATCGCTCGCGGTGGGCCTCGGTACCGCGCTGATCTCGCTCCTGCTCGGCACCAGCTATGGCTTGGTCGCCGGCTTCAAGGGCGGCAATTGGGATCATCTGATGATGCGCATCGTCGATATTTTCTACGGCCTGCCGGACATGCTGATCTTTATCTTGCTGTCCTTGCTTTTTGGCCGGAACATCGGCGGTCTCCTGGTCGCCCTCGGTTTGGTGTCATGGGTTCGTTTCGCGCGCATAGCCCGCGGCCAGGTGTTGCAGACAAAAGAGCTGTTATTCGTCGAAAGCGCGCGCGCGTTGGGCGCTTCCCGAGGGCGAATTTTGCTGCGCCATATCATGCCGAACATCGTCGGTCCGGTTATTGTGACGTTAACCTTCAGTATCCCGTCAGCGATCCTGGCGGAATCGACGCTCAGCTTCATCGGCATCGGCATCAACGACCCCTACAGCAGTTGGGGCACCAGCTGGGGCACGTTAGCGCAAGACGGATACCGCGCCATGCGCAGCTATCCGCACATGATTGCCTCCCCCGCCGCGGCGATTTTTCTAACGATTCTAAGCTTCAACACATTGGGCAACGGATTGCGCGACGTGCTCGATCCAAAACAAAAATGACTGCGATAAATTATCCGGCTTAAGGCGACGGAATTGCTACCGTTTGTTTGACTTAGGGGGATAATCCCGTTATTAAAGAAGTTCGATTTTTTTCCGTCTGCGAGCCGTTAGCTCAGGCGGTAGAGCATCTGCCTTTTAAGCAGAGGGTCGCCGGTTCGAGCCCGGCACGGCTCACCATTTCGTCCCCGTCGTCTAGCTCGGCCCAGGACCCCGGCCTTTCACGCCGATAACACGGGTTCAAATCCCGTCGGGGACGCCAAAGATTTCAAAAACCTGTCGCTTGATCTCCTTGCAATCCATGGCGACAGCGCAACTCAACCCATCGGACCGCTGGTGAATTTCCGGAGATAAAAAGCGCCCGGCGATGATGCAGCAAAAAAAAAGCCCTTGGTTTCCCAAGGGCTTGAAAATGGAGCGGGTGATCGGGGTCGAACCGACGACCTTATGCTTGGCAAGCATACGCTCTAGCCAACTGAGCTACACCCGCATTCAGTAAATTTCTACATGATGGCTTAGGCTTTGTCAATTTCGCTGGCGATCTAGCGGATGTTGCGGGCCAGTCGCAGGCGAAAGAACTGTACATGATAGTTGACGCCGGACCAGGCCGCGATCACGGCGGACAGCACCAGGAAATACATCCCGGCGACGAAGAAATCCAAACCCCAGTATTGATAATGCACAAGCAGGCCGACGATCGCGTAGGCTTGCAGGATGAACTTATATTTTCCCAAGCTCTCCGCTTGCATGACGATCCCTTCGCTCAGCGCGAGGCCACGAATCACGGTGACCGCGCTCTCGCGCGCCAAGATCACAACCACTAACCAGGCCGGTATGTTCGGCTCGTTGGGACGATCCATGGCCGTAAGCATAATCAAGGCGGAGGCGACCATGAGTTTGTCCGCCAATGGGTCGAGAATCTTGCCGAGATCGGAAACGCTCTTATTGCGCCGGGCGAAGTAGCCGTCGAAGTAATCGGTGATCGATGCCACCAAAAACAGCACGGCGGCCCACAGTGACGACCTGCGGTCAGGGTAGGTCAGCAGATAAACCAAGAGCGGGATGATCAGAATGCGAAATAAACTAAGCAGGTTCGGTAGTGTCCAAACCATCGGGCCTCGAAGAAAAACTAGTGTGAAATTAAAGCCGTACTGGCGCGCTTACTGTAAAGAATTGAGACCGATGCCGCGAAAGGCATCGTAAAAGCGCAGGACCTTGCGGACATACTCGCGGGTCTCGTTAAACGGCGGAATGCCGCCATGCTTTTCGACCGCGCCGGCTCCGGCATTGTACGCCGCCAGCGACAACTCGAAATTGCCTTGGTAGCGTTCCAGCAGCATTCGTAGATGGCGCACGCCGCCATCGACGTTTTCATGGGGATTGTAGGCATCGCTGACATTATGCAAGCGCGCCGTGTCGGGCATGAGTTGCATCAAACCCATGGCGCCCTTGTGCGAGCGCGCGTTACTGTTGAAATCGGATTCGGTCTTGATCACGGCGCGAATTAAATCCGGATCGACGTTGTACCGACCCGAAGCGGAGCTGATCAACTCGTCAAAGGCCATTGCGGTCGTAGTGCCGCCGCCGAGCGAGACGCCACTGTCTTTAAGTATTCGCCTGTAGCCTGTGTGGTTTGGCACATTGGTGAAGGTCAAAACCCCCTGCTTGTCTTTGAACATATAAACATCGGCGCGCGCCGGCTGAGCCGCGGCAACAAGTAGACAAACGGCGGCAAGAGCTATGATTGTTCGCTTCATGTGTTACTGGAGGAATTGTAGTGGCGCTAGGATAGCTGCGCGGCGCCGGGCTGTCAATTGATCGGGCCGGCATTAAGTCACGAATCTGTTAATTTTTGCGAGCAACCGCAATTGGGCCGACAGCTTCCCATTCACCAACTGATGAACCAGGGGTAAGTCCCCTTCGAGAAAGTCAAAACTCGCTAATTCTGCCAGTCTTGACCAGACGATCTGTTCGAATACGAGATTTTTGATGACTCCTTGGAAATTAACGACCCGATAAAAGCTCAGCGCGACATCCGGGCCATCGGCATAGGCATGGTTATGGCGCTGAATAAACTCTAACTCACCGGTGCCGATACCAAGTTCTTCCTTAAGTTCGCGAGCCAGCGCGGAGGTGGTCGACTCCCCGGCTTCAACCTTGCCGCCGGGAAACTCCCACTTGAGCGGAAAGGCAGCGGTATGGTGGCGTTGGCAAACCAGCAGTTTGTGGCTATCGAAGATTAGTCCGGCGACAACTTCAATCTGCTTGTGTCTGGGCTGTTCCATCGAAGCGCCGCGCCATTGCTACTCGGAAACGTCGAGGAAGTTGCCTTCGGGATCGGCAACTTGATGTTGTCCGTGACGACAGCTTGCCAGCAAGGCGACGACGACTTTGTGTTCCGAAACCAAGTTAGGCGTCTGCGGCGACAGCCATTCCGGATCGACTTCGCGCAGAATTTCAACGTCTTGTTTGAAAGCGTCGAGGCTCTCGACTTTGAAACCGACATGATCGAGCCCCGGCCCTCTATGCTCGGTCGCACGGTAATCTTCAATCTTCCATGGCGCGAGAACCAACGTCACTTTGCCGTCGGTGAGATAAAAGTTTGGGTCTTCCAGCGCCTTCCATTCCGTTTGCAAGCCGTAGGCATCGAGGTAAAAGTCCGCCAACGCCGCCGGATTCATCGCCCGGATGGTGAAGTGGCTGATATAACGCGCCGGCGGTGTCTGCTGACCAGCCCAATTTTGATAGCGCTTTTGTCCGCTCGGTTGGGCGAGATCGAATATTTTGCCCTCCAGATCATGGGTGCTATAGGCGGCGAAGGTGCGCGCCGCCGGCCGCTTGACCACCCCGATCGCCGGATACTTCTCCTTGATCCGGGCACATACCGATTCAATGTCATCGACCTCGAAACCGAAATGATCCATGCCGCCGCGGTATTCCGGCCGGCGGCGCAGAAACGCCACGCCGCTGATGACCACGACGTCCACGTTCAATCCATATTTATGAAACAGACCCAAATCTTTCGCGCTCCACACCGGTAGGTGCATGCCGGACACCGCGGCGCTGCTGTAGAGGTGGCGCGGTTGCGCGTATAGAGATCCCTCGACGCCGAAGCTAAACAAAAAAACAACGATCGAACATAGGCGCATAGAGAAATTGCTGAGGTTTGAAAAAAAATTTTTAAGTTGAATGGCGCGCCTGGAGGGACTTGAACCCCCAACCCTCAGATTCGAAGTCTGATGCTCTGTCCAATTGAGCTACAGGCGCACATACGGCATCGGTTATTGAAAATAGACGATATCCAGCCCTTTTTCAAAAAAGAAGCGGTGTAATCCAGCCGGAATCTGCCGGTCGGTGACAAACATCGAGCGCCGCGCCAGATGGAAACCCCAGGCGGTCACTGTCAAGCGATCTGGCGCCGCACCGCTGGCAGCGGCAAAGCGATGCTCGCGATAGGCCGTCGGATCGCCCAGCAGGGTCAACAGCCGGCCGATCACATCCCGCGAGGATAGCGTTGCCAGGTCGAGGGCGACGGCGATCACCCCTTGAGTTTCTTGCAGCGCCTTGACGACTTCGGGGTCTGGGCGTTGGAAAAATAGCGCGGTTATTTTGCCGGAGAACTCAAAAACGCGATCGCTGCGGGCATCGAGACGCAAGCCGTCGCGCAGCTGCACGGAAATGTTTTCCGCCACACCGAAGGGCACACCGAAGGAAAACAGCATCGCATCGACCATCTCGCGCTTATCGCGCGGCCAGGTTTTAACCTGAGTCAAGACATTCTTGGGGTCGCTTTTCGCTTGCTGCGCCGGTTGGCTCGGCGCCCCCGGCAACAGGATATCTTTCAGATGCAAGCCGTTTTTTTGTAGCTGGGTCTTTAGATAGTCGGGAATTTCCCCAAGATCTTCGGCCAAGCTGATGACGTAAACTTCCTGGGTCTTGTTGCTCTGCGCCGGCGCCAGCGCCATCCAGCTACCCTTGGCCTCGTAGGAAACCCCTTCTTCTTGAACGATCACCGGCCGGTCCGTGGGCAGCGATTGATAACCGAATCCAGCAAGCAATGCGTTAACCGCATCTTGAATCGAAACGCCGTTGGCCATCGGCACGATCGCTGTGCCGACGCCGGGATCCGCCAACTTGATACGCAGGGACGAGGGAATCTTTCCGTCCGGGTCGATCACGACTTTCTGGCGTAGTGCGGCACTGTACACCACCGGATAGCTCCCCTTGTCGAAACGAAGGTTGCCGTCTTTGATCGAAATTACTTCTTCACCGCTATTTTGCACTTCGCCGCCGATCGCTTCAGCGACCTTGGTGAATAGCGCCATGTTTTCTTTGGCCGGAGCGCGTATCGTCTGACGGCGATCAACCGTGGCGACGGCCGTTTTAGTTTCGACAGTGGTCCGAGATTCCAAGGTCAGGCGATTTTCCGCCGGTGTGGATTCAACGGGTCGCAAAGGCTTGAGCGCCGGCGCTGCCGCTGCCGCAACTTGAGTCCCTTCGCCTAGCGTCGGTAAGCGAATGATTTCGCCTTCGGATATGGTATCCCAGTTCTTGCGCTCAGGATTCAAGTCTTTGACCAAAGCATAATACTGCGCCAGTTTGCGCTCGTCAGTGGGTTTTAACTGCTCGCGCAGAATTTGATAGAGATGCTCGCCGGCTTTGACCCGATAGTTGGTCGTGGTTCCCCGGCCGCTGTTCGAGCGATCTGCCGGTATGCCCGACACGGGGCGCGCGCTAGCGACCTCATCTGGCCGCAGCGGGATAAAAATCTTGTCGCCGACCCGGAGCATTCCAAGATCTTTGATTTGCGGATTCAGACCGCGAATCACCACCAGATAACTATGAAAGTGTTGCCCCGGCAAACCTTTGTCGCCCACCAACATGCGCCAGAGTGTGTCGCCGCGGACGATCTGCCGCTCCTCGCCCTCGACTTCACGACCTTGGTAGGGCCGGCTCTGTGCCGATCTGCGCAAATTAATCTCGGTTTGGCCGCCGGCGGGCGCTTGCTGAGCCGAAACCGACGAACTCCAAGCGACTGCCGACCCGACTCCGATGGCAATAAGGAAACCGCCACCAGCCCCACCCTTCATCTTACTTTCCATATCGTCCCCTCCGGCGTGTCCTCGATCGCTACTCCATGCCGATTGAGTTCTTCGCGAATGCGATCCGCTGCCGGCCAATTCTTGGCGTTGCGTGCTTCGTCGCGCCGGCCGATCGCCGCCACGATCTCACCTTCCGATAGGATACCTTTTTTTAGCCAGCGCTGTTTCTTGCGCTCAAGATAACCTTCCTGCAGCAGTCCTAAAACATCACACATGGAACGTAGCGCCGCATGGCGCGCTGCAATGCCCTTGGCCGGTTTTTCGTCGACGAGCTTATTGAGGGCGCGCACTTCATCGAAGATCAGCGCCAGCGCCCGCGGCGTGTTGAAATCATCATCCATCTCCTGGCGGAACGAATCCATCAGCGCGCCATCGGCGGTCGCCGGAGCGCTAGCTTTGACCGACTTACCCAACCGCTCGATGGTATCGAAGATGCGATCAGCCGCTTTGCTCGCCTCCGCCAAGCTATCTTTAGAGAAGTCGAGCGGATTGCGGTAGTGGCTGCCGAGAAAAAAATGGCGCAACGCCACCGCATCGAATTCGCCAAGAATATCGCGAATGGTGAAAAAATTGCCCAGCGATTTGGACATCTTTTCTTGATTGATGTTGAGAAAGCCGGCATGTATCCAATAGCGCGCCAAGGCTTGGCCGAAGGCGCCTTCGGACTGGGCGATTTCGTTCTCATGATGGGGGAAAATCAAATCCCGCCCACCGCCGTGAATGTCAAAGGGCTGGCCCAGATATTTCGTGCTCATGGCCGAACATTCGATATGCCAGCCCGGCCGCCCGGGACCCCAAGGGCTATCCCAAGTCGGCTCGCCTGGCTTGCTCGATTTCCACAAAGCGAAATCCAGCGGCGAGCGCTTGCGTTCATCGACTTCGACCCGGGCGCCGGCCTCAAGCTCGTCGATTTTTTTACGCGACAATTTGCCGTAATCGGCGAAGCCTGAAACTGCGTAATACATGTCGCCGTCGACCCTGTAGGCCAGTCCTTTGGCTTCAAGCTCTTCAATAATGGCGATGATCTCAGCGATATGCTCGGTGGCGCGCGGCTCCCGCGCCGGCCGCAGCCAACCCAAGCTCTCACCGTCTTGAGCAAACTCTTCGATGTATCGGCTGGTGATGCTGTCGCAGCTCACGTTCTCAGCGTTGGCCTTGTTGATTATCTTGTCGTCGACATCGGTAAAGTTGCGCACGAATTCAACGTCGAAGCCAGAGAACCTCAAGTAGCGATAGATGATGTCGAAGGTGAAGAACGAGCGCGCGTGGCCAATATGCGCGGAATCGTAGACGGTCACGCCGCAGACGTACATGCGCACTTTGCCAGGGGTGAGCGGAGTGAAGGGTTCCTTCTCGTTGGACAGCGTGTTGAAAATTTTAAGCGCCATGAGTGGGGACGCCCAATCTTACGAATCGTCGGTAGATTTGCAAGCAAAATGGCCTGAATGCCTTGATAAACCGAAAAAAAAATCATAGACCAAAACTCTATGAATTTTGCCAAGCCCTATCACGATCTGCGCGAGTTTATCGGCGAACTGGAAAAGCACGAAAAGCTCTATCGCATCACCAAGGAAATCAACAAAGACAACGAGCTGCAGCCCCTGGTGCGTTGGCAGTATCGCGGCGGCATCGCCGAGGCGCAGCGCCGCGGTTTCTTGTTTGACAACGTGGTTGACGGCAAGGGCCACAAGTACAACTGCTCGGTTTTAGTCGGCGGCTTATCCGGCTCGGAAGCAATTTATTCGCTGGGGCTCAACTGCCAACCGGATGAAGTGCCTGACCGTTGGATCCATGCGCTCGATAATTTGATCCCGCCTGTCATGGTCGACAGTGGCCCGGCCCAGGAAGAAGTCCACGTGGGCGCGGATCTGCTCGCCCATGGCGGTCTCAATGAGTTTGCCGTGCCGATCTCCACGCCCGGATTTGATAACGGCCCATACATCACCGCCGGCCACTGGATCACTAAGGATCCCGAGACCGGCCAGCGCAACGTCGGCAACTACCGTGGTCTGATCAAGGGACCAGATTGCGCCGGCCTGATGACCGGCACGCCGCAAGATTTGTCGAACCAATGGGAGAAATGCCGGCGCATGGGTAAGCCCTTGGAAGTCGCTATCGTCGTCGGCACGATTCCAGTGGTTTCCTACGCGGCGACGCAAAAAGTTCCTCCCGATGTGGACGAGTTGGCGCTAGCGGGCGGTCTCCAGGGAGCGCCGGTAGAATTGATTAAGTGCAAGACGGTCGACCTGGAAGTGCCCGCCACCTCGGAGATCGTCTTGGAAGGCATTATCCCGACGCAGTATATGGAAGAAGAAGGCCCCTACGGCGAGTCCATGGGCTATATCGACCCGCGCACGTTGAGCCTGATGTTCGAACTGAAATGTGTCACCCATCGGAAAAACCCGATCTGGGTGTCGATCATCAGCCAGGTGACGCCGAGCGAAAGCTCGAAGATCAAGGCGATGGGGATGTCGACGCTGATCAAGCGCTATTTAATCAAGAAAGGCTTCGAAAGCGTCCGCGAGGTTCATTTGATCGAGCCGCTGGTGAATCTTCGTCCCTACGTCGCCGTCAGCCTAAAGAAGCGCAATGACGAAGAGCCAGGTCAAGTCATGCAAGCGATCTTGGATTACGGCGACCGGG
>JBGTCC010000198.1:0-3457 GCA_041749055.1 Thermodesulfobacteriota bacterium
TTTTCCACGTTTTGTCCGTGCACGTGATGCGATAAACTTCCGAGGTTTCTGCGTTTCAACTCGAGCGGCCTGCCTCAGAGTTCGAATGCTATCTCAAACCGGGGCCGAATTTCGGTGGTGCGAATCGCGCTTTAGGATAGTAACCGAGCAAGTCGCCACAGACCCGGTATTCGCTAAGTGCATTGCTACCGAAAACAAAGACCAACCTGTGTGAGCCGCTTAAATTTTCGGGAGTCGAAGATTCTGGGACTCGACTATTTCTCCAGCCAGAGCGCAAAGCCGCCAAGGTCAGGATCATGAGAAGATCAACTACGTAACCACCGCACAACACGAAAATGTGAAAATTGTCTAGCGCTAACTTTCGTTTGGTTCGCGCTTTTCCTGGTTAAATTTTTAGTTGCGGCTGTTCGCTGACCGGCGAACCTCATTGCCTCGGCGCAGTCCGGGAAGAGGTGTCCTGCTATTCCAGCGCCGGCGCCGCGCCAAAGTAGTTTTTCCAGGCCAGGAGAATTATTTCGTTGGAAAGTGCCTTCGGTAGATTCTCGTACTTGCAATGGTCGGCGCAGCGCAACATCAGGTCGCGTGGCTCGCAAGCGCGTAGCGGGCGCTTGTCGGCGTCATAAAGCCGGTAGACCAGATCGAGATGCTCGGCGTCATAGCCGAAGCCGTTGGACTCGACGTATTGCTGAAAAATCCTCGCGTACATTTCTTTATCCGGCGGATTGACGTAGAGGCGGTAGCCCATACGCCGCAGGAAGGCGTCGTCGACCAAGTCGTCGGGATCCATGTTGGTGGCGAAGATCAGCAGCTGCTCGAAGGGCACTTCGATCTTTTTGCCGGTGTGCAGCGTGAGATAGTCAACCTTGCCTTCGAGGGGGACGATCCAGCGGTTGAGCAAGTCATGGGGATCGACCCGTTGCCGGCCAAAGTCGTCGATGACCAGGGTGCCGCCGTTGGATTTTACCTGAAACGGCGCTTCGTAGAATCGGGCGGTCTGGCTATAGATTAGATCCATCGTCTCGATGGTCATTTCGCCGCCGACGACGATGATCGGCCGCTTGATCCTGACCCAGCGCTCGTCGTATCGGCCAATACCGGCGAATTCTGCCGGTTGGTGATTGTGCAGATCGAAGACTTTGATCACCTGGCCATCGACCTCGATGGCGTAGGGGATCCAGATCTCGCCTTGTTGGGCTTGGTGGAGCGCCATGGCGATGGTGGTTTTGCCATTGCCGGCGGGTCCGGTCATGAATAGACTCCGTCTGGAGCTGGCCACCAAGCCGAGGGTTTGCACGCTGCTTTCCGGTAACACCAAGTTGGCCATCGCGTCGCGCACGGCGGCAGGCTGGATCGCATCGCGCGCCGCGCTTTGTCGCAGCACGGAATAAGTGTAATCGGACAGCGATACCGGCGCGGGGCCTATGTAACCGTTGAGTCCTAAGAGTTGCTGAGCGCGCTGCCAGCCGCGGTCGAGCATGCCGTAACGGTTGTTGCCGTAGCTGATCAGCCCGCGCACTTCGAGGAACTTTTCGCGATATAGGTGTTGCAGCAGTTCTTCGACCACCGGCATGGCAAGTTTCATCTTGTCAGCGGCGCGCTCGGTGGTGCAGTTGGCGTCGGCGTAGACGGTTTTCAGCGCCAGGTCGGCAAGAAAGCCGAAATCGAGGCCGGTGCTTTCGACGTTTAGCGGGATGGGCGGAACGATCTCGGGTCTTTCTCTTTGAATCATCTCTGGCTTGCTCATAGTTTACCTACTTCTGAAAGATGGATGGTTTTATGTCGTTACAAACAAGGTTATGCTTTGCATTTTATTGGCTTATGGTTTTTTTGGCAATCCGGTCCATGGCGTGTTCGATATTCGCGAGAATCCCTCACTCAGCCCTGTCCTGACATACCAATTGAAGCGCTCCAGACGATATGTTATAAACCCACACCATTGAGAGGTATTTATGAAGGCAGGAATTCATCCAGAGTATAAGGCGGCTAAAGTAACTTGCGCGTGCGGTAATATCGCCGAAACGCGCTCGACAGTGGGTAATATCCACGTGGAAATTTGCTCTAATTGCCACCCTTTCTTTACCGGTAAGCAAAAATTGGTCGATACCGCCGGCCGAGTCGAGAAGTTCCGAAAGAAATACGGCATGCAGAACCAAAGTCCGGCGGAGGGCTGAGGCCGCATTTGACCAATTAACGTTTTAGGCGACTAGGAAGGGCAAAGGGCAGGTTCGCAACCCTTTGCCCTTTTTTATTTGTTGGGAACGCCGTGTCGAAGCGAGAAACTCCTTTGACCGTGGCCGGTAATCATAGTCTGACCGTGAAGTGACGCGCAGTTATGCTTGATAAACTACTCGAAGTCGAAAAGCGTTACATGGAGCTCGAAGGCATGATGTCCGATCCGCAGCTGGTCGGCCAACAGCGCGAGTATAAGAAGGTCGCCAAGGAACGTTCCGATCTCGCAGAGATCGTCGTTTGTTATCGTGAATGGCGCAAGGTCGAGCAAGAAATCGTCGATAACCGCCAGCTCATGGACGAAAACGACGAGGCCATGCGCGATCTGGTCAAGGACGAGTTGGTCAGCCTGCGCGAGCGCAAGGAGGCCCTCGAAACCAAGCTCAAGTTTCTCATCCTGCCGAAAGACCCCAATGACGCGAAGAACGTTATCGTCGAGATCCGCGCCGGTACGGGCGGCGACGAGGCGGCGCTGTTTGCCGCGGAGCTGTCCCGTATGTACTCGCGCTACGCCGAGTCGCGCGGTTGGCGCATTGAGTTGATGAGTTCCAGCCCCACGGGTCTGGGCGGTTATAAAGAAATCATCCTCAGTATCGAAGGCCAAGGCGCTTACAGCCGGCTCAAGTTTGAGGGCGGTGTGCACCGCGTCCAACGCGTGCCGGTGACCGAAGGCTCCGGACGCATTCATACATCGGCGGTGACCGTCGCGGTGTTGCCGGAAGCCGACGAGGTGGAACTCGTCATCGATCCTAAGGAAATCCGCATCGATGTGTTCCGCTCGTCGGGACCGGGCGGTCAGAGCGTCAACACCACCGACTCGGCGGTGCGCATGACCCACCTCCCGAGCGGGCTCGTGGTGTCGTGTCAGGACGAAAAGTCACAGCTGAAGAACAAAGCCAAAGCGCTCAAGATCCTGCGCTCGCGCCTCCTCGAGCGCGCCCAGGCCGAGCAGCACGCCGAGATCGCGGCCTCGCGGAAGAGCATGGTCGGCACCGGCGACCGCTCGGAGCGCATCCGGACCTACAACTTTCCGCAGAGCCGCATCTCCGATCATCGCATCAACCTGACGCTGCACTCGCTCGACAAGACGCTCGAAGGCGATCTCGATCCGCTGGTCGATGCGCTCATCACGCACTACCAGTCCGAGCTCTTGAAGTCGGCGCACTGATGGTGGACGCGGAACGAAAGGCGGCGCCGGTGACCGCGCTCGCGTACCTCGAGCTGGCGG
>JBGTCC010000199.1:0-3631 GCA_041749055.1 Thermodesulfobacteriota bacterium
CCCGTCGCACTTGATGAGGGACTTTGCACAACTCACAGGACATCCTTCACCTCTGCGACTTTGGCTCGGAGCCCGAAGACACCATCACGGCCCCCGGATCTTCCTCCGTGACCGGATTGTGTATTGCCAGCGCGCGCACGACGTGCGTCAATTTCTCTTCGAGCACGTGGAAGCGGATGTAGAAATTGAAGCATAGGAAGAGAAGGAGCAGGATCGCCAGGTAGAAGATAAGGTCGGCACCACGGCCGATGCCAACCAGATGTGCGAGGCGCATTGTCAGGTCAGGGAACAGGATAAAGGCCAGCCCCGAACCGAAGAAAAACAGGACGAACAGCTGTCGCAGCACCGACCAGCGCGTGAGGATCACAAAGTAGCCCATGGCGGCCGCCGTGAGGACCGCGAACAGCGCCTGAAATATCATCGCACGAACTTTCCGATCATAAGGTCGTAGAGAATATCCACCGCGCCAAGTCCGGTCTGCCCTTTGGCCTTGGAATACTCAGTATAGCGAATCATTGTAGGCACCTCCGCGTAAGAGAGACCAGCGCGTTTGATGTTCTGAAGAATCTCCGATGCATGCGCCATGCGGTTCTGCGTGATGCGCAATGCCGAAGCGACCTCTGCACGGAACGCTCGGAATCCGTTGTGGGCATCGGTGATCGGTAAACCAGTGGTCCACCGGGTATAGACCACCGCCGTCCTCAGCAGCAGCCTTTTCGAACGTGTGATCCCGGCGGCCTCTTTCCCGAGGAAGCGCGATCCTAGAGCCACGTCGCGGTGCTCCCGCGTGAGCTTGTGGATAAGCTTTGGAATGTCGTTCTCATCATGCTGCCCGTCGCCATCGAATGTGACCAGATAGCGGGCACCGCGTGAAAGCGCGAAATCCACCCCAGTCTGGGTCGCGGCCCCTTGACCCAGATTAACTGCATGGCGGATCAAGTTGATTGATAGTCCGCGGAGCTGCTCGATCGTTCGGTCGGTTGACGCATCATCGACGACGACAACGCGGACACCCAGCTCCAGCACCCGCTGCACAACCTCGCGAATAACCTTCTCCTCGTTATAAGCCGTGATGATAACGAAGGTCCTCTCCGCTTCATCGCGCGTCATGCCCCGGGCAAAGTCGGTATACTCCACTCTAGCGAGATTCATGATTGATAATTCTCAGGGTAGCGAATTGAGTTTCTTTTTTTACTTGACCGTCCGGCCAAAATCCAATTATACGCTCATGAATATCTACACCTGGACAGAGCACAATTAGCGGGTGTACAGCGGGTAACGCAACTGCGCTCTTAATTATCAGCTTAATCTACCTCCTTCAATACCTCTCGATCGCAAACCTGTTTGGCGCAAAGCGCTCGGTGGCCCCCGCGTTGCTAAACCGAAGCGCCATCGTGGCTAGATTAAGTTGCGCTTTCTCAGGCGCTGGAAAACTCCACCAACTGGCTTCTCGCCTGCCGATAGCTAATCAGCCCTTCGGTAATCTTCAGAAACGTCATGCGCGCGTGTTAGACCAACTTGCCGGCTACCCCGATCAGCTTGCCCGAAGAAACCGGTCTACCATGCGAGTATTAAGCCATGCAGATTATGAAACATAAGCAAAGGACGAAAGTTGATGAACCGTTGGTGTGGACGTTTTATCGGTATCAGGGATAATGATACCGCCCCTGGTTCTCTTCTCTGCTAGCAAACGCTTAACTATGACCCGATCACGTAGGGGCCGGATTTTGCTCGCCATAACACCCTCCTTAAATAGAAATCGGTATCGACGACTTATCGCCAGCTTAGTGTGGAAAATTTAATATCTCTTTTTCATTCGTCGCGAGGAACAGTTGCTGCAGAGCGGTTCCGCAGTTGAGAATGGGCGGTCTCTGCCCTTGGGCAGCCAGGCTAGCGGGTAACGCTAACCACCGTGAGGACTTAAAGTCTCGTTCCTTCCGCCGCACTGAACTACCACGTCTCGTCTGGACTAACTGCAAGCACCCAAGTCAATTTACGACACCGGTGAAGCGAATGATTCGCTCGACCCCGGCGGACTGGGCCTCTGCGCGGCAGCAAACTCCCCCATGCTGGAGGGAACAACTGGGAGATGGGCAATAAAAAAGGCGCTCGGTTACGCGAGCGCCTTTTTTGTCTGATGAATAGTTAATTCTTAATAGTCTTCGTGATCGTGCGGCATGGCCGGAGCGTCTTTTTTCTTCTCCGGTTTGTCGGCGATCATCGCTTCAGTCGTGAGCAGCAGACCGGCGACGGAAGCCGCGTTCTGCAGTGCGACGCGCACAACTTTGGTCGGATCGACGATACCCGCCTTAACAAGATCCTCATACTCCTCGGTGGCGGCATTGAAGCCGAACGCGCCCTTGCCGTTACGAACCTTATCCAAAACTACCGAACCCTCGGCACCGGCATTGGTAACGATCCAACGGAGCGGCTCTTCGACCGCTTTCTGAACGATCCGGACGCCGATTTTCTCATCGTCCGAAACTCTCATGTTGGCAAGCACGCCAGAAGCGCGAATCAGCGCCACACCGCCGCCGGGAACAATGCCTTCTTCGACCGCCGCGCGAGTAGCGTGCAGCGCGTCTTCGACGCGGGCTTTTTTCTCTTTCATCTCGATTTCAGTAGCTGCGCCGACTTTCACAACGGCAACGCCACCGGCCAACTTGGCCAAGCGCTCTTGCAGTTTTTCACGGTCGTAATCCGACGTGGTATCTTCGATCTGCGCGCGAATCTGCGTGATGCGGCCTTCGATCGCCGACTTCTTACCCGCGCCTTCGACCACCGTGGTGTTGTCCTTATCGATGATCACCCGCTTGGCACGGCCAAGATCCTTCACAGTCACGTTTTCAAGCTTGATGCCCAACTCTTCGGCGATCATCTTGCCTTCGGTCAGGATCGCGATATCTTCGAGCATCGCCTTGCGCCGATCGCCAAAACCAGGGGCTTTAACCGCCACCACTTTGATCGTGCCGCGAATCTTATTCACCACCAAGGTCGCCAAGGCTTCGCCTTCGACTTCTTCAGCGATAATCACCAGCGGCTTGCCGGCCTTTGCCACCGCTTCAAGCACCGGCAGCAAGTCCTTCATGCTGGAGATTTTTTTCTCGTTGATCAGAATGTAGCAATCGTCGTAAACGCATTCCATGCGCTCGGGATCGGTAACCATGTAAGGTGACAGATAACCGCGGTCGAAACGCATTCCTTCAACAAGGTCAAGGGTGGTTTCCAAACCCTTGGCCTCTTCGACGGTGATAACACCTTCTTTACCGACCTTGTCCATCGCTTCGGCAAGGATCGCGCCGATCGCTTTGTCGTTATTTGCCGAGATTGTGCCGACCTGGGCGATCTCATCGCGATCGCGGGTGGGCTTGGAGATCGATTTGAGTTCGTCGACCACTTTGGCAACGGCTTTATCGATGCCGCGCTTGATGCTCATCGGGTCATGCCCGGCGGCAACCAGCTTTAGCCCCTCGCTGAAAATCGCGCGCGACAGCACCGTGGCCGTCGTCGTGCCGTCACCGGCTAGGTCCGAAGTCTTGCTGGCGACTTCTTTGACCATCTGCGCGCCCATGTTTTCGTAGGTGTCTTCGAGCTCGACTTCCTTGGCGACGGTCACGCCGTCCTTAGTGAC
>JBGTCC010000200.1:0-9003 GCA_041749055.1 Thermodesulfobacteriota bacterium
GCGGTTAATATTACCAGCAAAACAATTTTGACCCGCTACGACTTTCGCGATTCGAAGACCGAAATTTCCCTCGACAAGAAGGAGAAAAAACTTCTCGTTACCACGGAAGACGACATGAGGATGCGGGCGATCCAGGACACCTTGATCGAGAACCTAGTCAAGCGCAAAGTCGACCGCCGCTGTCTGGACCCCAAAACTACCGAGCCAGCGGCCTACGGCATGATCAAACGTGAAATCGCGATCAGGGATGGCGTCGACTCGGACAACGCCCGCGCCATCGTAAAACTGATTAAGGACAAGAAATTAAAAGTTCAAGCCGCCATGCAGGATAACCAGGTGCGCGTGACGGGGAAAAAAATCGACGATCTCCAGGAAGTGATGCAGATGCTACGCGGCTCGGATATTCCCATCCCACTGCAGTTCGTCAATATGCAAAGCCGCTGAGATATATTAATTTAACAGGAGCCGGACATGGAGAAAATCAAGAAAAACGATGACGAGTGGAAAAAGCAGTTGAGCGACGAGCAATTTGACGTCGCTCGCAAGAAGGGCACCGAGCGGGCTTTCTCTGGCGCCTACTGGGACAACCACGAGAAGGGCACCTACCGCTGCGTTTGCTGTGGCAATGAACTATTCAGCTCAGATACCAAGTTCGACTCCGGCACCGGCTGGCCAAGCTTTTATGCTCCAGTGGCGGCCGACAATGTCGAAACCGAGACTGACAGCAGCTACGGCATGCGCCGGGTCGAAGCGCTGTGCAGCAAGTGTGACGCCCACCTGGGCCATGTCTTCGACGATGGGCCCCAGCCGACGAATCTGCGCTACTGCATCAATTCGGCATCGCTCAAGTTCGACAAAGATAAGTAGCGTGAGCGCGAGGGCTTTTCAGGACCAGGGGTCGGTGCATCACTGCCATGGCTGCGGCGCTACCAATGAAAGAGGTTTACAGCTGAAAAGCTATTGGGATGGCGATGAGGCGATTGCCCAGTGGCGCGCCGCCGCGCACCACTGTGGCGGCACGCGGGAGAATTTAAACGGAGGTATCATCGCCTCGCTGATCGACTGCCATAGTTTGAATCTGGCAATTGCCCACGCTTACCGCGCCGAAGGCCGCGCCATCGCTAGCGCACCGCGTATCGGCTATGTGACGGCGAATCTGAACGTTTCGTACCGCAAGCCGACGCCGCTGCAAGAAATCATCGAGCTGCGCGCGCGGATTCGCCAGCTTGAAGGACGCAAGGCCTGGATCGATTGCACGTTGAGCGCTGCGGGTGTCCTTTGCGCCACCGGAGAAGTGCTCGGCGTAAGGGTGGAGTGGAATTGAATTAGTTCCAATGTTTCCAACAGTTCCAAGTGTTCCAATCGTTCGGAAAACGCTTAGATTGGGAAAGACGTACAGGCTAATTGGAACCACTGGAAACTTTGGAACGATTGGAACCTATTAGAAATGGATTACACCACACTCGGTAATACCGGATTGAAAGTTAGCGTCGCCGGACTCGGCTGCGGCGGGCCGAGCCGGCTCGGCATGCGCGGCGATGCCGGCGCGGAAGATCACGCGGTTCGCCTGATCAAGCAGGCGCTCGATCTCGGTGTCAATTTTCTCGATACGGCGCAGAATTACGGCACCGAGGGGGTTGTCGGCAAAGCGATCGCCGGCACGCCGCGCGACCGCGTCGTGATATCGACAAAAAAAACTTTGCCAACGCCCGACGAGGCAAATCCGGAAGCGGCGATCGTCGAAGGTTTGGAGAATAGTCTCAGGATGCTCGGCACCGATTACGTCGACGTTTATCACTTGCACGGCGTCGAGCCGAAGGACTACCAGTTCGCGCAGAACCGCCTGATCGCGCCGATGCGCCGGCTTCAGGAGCAGGGCAAGATTCGATTCGTCGGCGTCACCGAAGGGTTCGTCGTCGACACCACGCACACCATGTTGGCCGACAGTCTCAAGAAAAATCTTTGGGACGTAGTGATGGTCGGCTTCAGTTTGCTCAATCCGTCGGCGCGAAAGAACGTTTTCCCGCTGACCCTGAAAAGCGGCGTCGGCGTTCTCGACATGTTTGCCGTGCGGCGCGCCCTGAGCCAGCCGCAGCGGTTAAAAGAGATGTGTGCTGAACTGGTCGAGCGAGGCGCGCTCGGAAAAGATGCCGTCGATGTCGACAATCCGCTGGGCTTTCTGCTCAAGGAAACCGACGCCGCGACGTTGCCGGAAGCGGCGTATCGTTTTTGCCGCCATGAAAACGGCGTGGATGTGGTTCTCACCGGCACCGGTAACGCCGATCACCTGAAGGAGAACATCGCTGCGATCTTAAAACCGCCGTTGCCCAGAGCGGCGTTGGAAAAACTTGGCAACTTGTTTGGCGAGTTGGACTCCTTGACGGGAAATTAGTTTCAGTGGGTCCGTCGACCCTCACCCTTACCTTCTCCCATTGAAATGGGCGAGGGAATAAATTCTCATGGACCTGTAAGTTTATTTGGCGGATTCGTTCGCTTGGAATAACTTCGAATACTGTTCCCATGGCGCCGGGGCGATGCTCGCTGTTTGCAAATTCTCCTCGACGTGTTTTTGCTGTTTCATGCCGATGAGCGCCGTGGTGACGCCTGGGGTCGAGCGGACGAATTGCAGCGCGCGCTGGGCGTCGGTGGCGAGGCCGGTGAAAGCCTCAGCGACGATCGGCGGCAGGTTTCGGCTGAGCTGGCCTTGCAAAACCGAGGCGCTGCACATCACCGTGAGGCCGAGATCCTGGGCAGCTTCGAGCACGGTATGGCGGTGGCCATGGGCCGGCTGATTGGCGTTGGACAACGCCTCGCTCATGCCGAGATTGAGCGGCAATTGAATGACTTTGAGTCGATGGTTTTTGCCGCCGGCTTTTTCGGCCAACTCAATGACATGGGCCAGGGATAAGTAATCTTTGGCATCCGCGTCGTTGCGAAAACAGTTCCAGGTGGCCATGCCGTACATCTGAATCTTGCCGGTATCGACGGCGCCTTCCAATGCTTCGAAAGCTTTGACCACGCGCTGATCGAATTCCTCGGCGGTCACTTTGCCCAACTGGGTTTCCGGGTTATGCAGATAGTAGATATCGATGGTTTCGACGTCGAGATTGCGCAAGCTGCAATCGAGCTGGTTGAGCAAATATTTCGCCGTCATGCAGTGGCAACCGCTGACGATATCGGTGGCAGCGGCGAGGCCGGATTTAATGAATTTTGTCTCGATGTATTCGCGTGGATCCTTGGGTGGTGTACCGTCGTAGGGGATAAAGCCGCCTTTACTGGCGACGACGATTTCGTCGCGATTGTAGCCGCGGCTGGACAACTCTTTAAGCGCCGTGCCAATGGAGCGCTCGCTGCGCTGGAGCCGGTAGTTGATGGCGCTGTCGACGACGTTGCAACCGGCGCCGACCGCCGTGACCACCGCTTGGTGATATTCTTGGTCGGTGGCGTCGTCATAGTTGCCGAGATAGGTTCCCAGGCCGATGGACGATAGCCAGAGATTTTGCGACCGGCGAAAATGGCTTTCCGGAAGTTTCTCCGCGAAGCGCTTGCGGTAACGTTCGGTGCCCTCGAGAGTCGCTTGCCCCGGTAAGTTCATTTTGCCGTCTTTCCTTTAGCGCCAGCGCCGCTAAATAACAGACCGTCGAGGCCGAGCGTGCGGCCGGGACGCGCGAGGACGAAAATCGCCAACGCAATGATGAAAGTCTGTTGTTGAGCCAGCATGGCGCCGCCGCGTGCCGTGCCGGGGCCGAGATAGTAGTTTGCCAACATAAACAGGCCGACCAGCGCGCTCAAGCGCGTGAACAAACCCAAGAGTAGACCAACACCCACGGCGATCTCACCGATCATGATTAGATAGCCGAATAACTCGCTATGCGGCACGACATAACTTTGTAGAAACGCTTTGTACCAAGGATAGAGATCGAGACTGGCGATGTCGCCGATCTGCCGGCCGATCCAATCGCCCTTGGGAAAGTTGCGCTGAAATTTTCCGATCCCCTGAAAGAACAGATAGTAACCGACGTAGATACGCAGGACGGCGAGATACCAGAGGTAAGTTCGTTCTCTCAGATTCATCGCGCCCCCTCGAATTCGCTAACGATCCGCACCGATATGAAAAATGCCGCGGCGCTGGGGAAATCGCCGAGATTAGAATGCGTCTTTCATTTTTCGCACCGCGGCGAAAACCGACACCGGATCGCCACGGCTATCGGGGGCAGCGGCTTTTACGCTGGATTGGATCTCCTTGCTGTCCCAGCGCAAAAACGGATTGGTGAGCTTTTCTTCTTCCAGGGTCGATGGCACCGTCGCGGTGCCGCGCGCGCGCAGCCCTTGGACGCGTTCGGAGCGCGCCGCCAGCTTGGGATTTTTCCCTTCCACCGTCATGGCGAAGCGCAGATTGCTTTCGGTATATTCATGGCCGCAATAGACGTTTGTGTTATCGGGCAGCGCCATCAATTTACTGAGCGAGCCCTGCATCTGCTCGGGTGTGCCTTCGAAGAGCCGGCCGCAGCCGGCGGTGAACAGCGTGTCGCCGCAAAATAGATTGTTCTCGAACAAATAAGCGACATGACCGGTGGTGTGGCCGGGGATGAAAAAAACTTTGCCTTTCAATTCACCGATCTGAATCTCGTCGCCTTCATCGACCCCGTCGGTCATTCCGAACACCCGCGTTCGATCGCTCTTATGGCCGTAAACCCGTACTCGGTGCGCCGCCAGTATCCCCTCGTTACCGCCGGTGTGATCGCGATGGTGGTGGGTGTTGAGGATCGCCACCGGCTCGACTTTTTCTTGTTCGATGCGGCGCAGCACCGGCTCGGCTTCCGAAGGGTCGACGATGGCGGCTTGGTTGGTCTTTTCGCAGACGACTAAGTAGCCGTAATTGTCACGCAGCAGCGGGATTTGATGGATCTTCATTGTTTTTCCTAAGAGACGCGCCTAGTGGGATGAATTGATTTCGGATTCTAATCTGAAGTTAGGTTCATTTCAACTTGGATTTCCCGTGACAAATTAACCCCAGTCGGAGTGGGCGAAACCGCTTGACCTGGCGTGGAGAGCTTCTCTATAGTGCCGCCATCATGATACACGCAGGTGTTGGCCAATCGAATAACGCTTCAACCGCGGTTGCCGTTAATGAAGCGGCCCAACAAGCGATGGCGCAGGCGGGCATCGGCCGTGCCGACGGTGGGATGATTTTTTTCACCGCCGATCACGCGGCGCACGGCCCGGAGCTTGCGGCTACCCTAGCGCGAGTCATCGGCACCGATTGTGTCGCCGGCTCGAGCGGCGCAGGAGTATTGACCGGTGCCGGCGAGATCGAAGGCGACCATGGCGTTGCCGTGATGGTGTTTGCCACCGATCGGTTTTTTGCCCGGCCATTTATCTTCGAACCGCTGCGCGGTAATGAAGCGAATCTCGGCGAAACCTTTGGCGGCTTCCTCGCCAAGGCGCAGGATGAGAAATCGCTGATGCTGCTGTTTCCCGACACCTACAACGGCAACGCGCAAAACCTCTTGGAGGCGATCGCAGGACGCGCCGGTTTCCATCCGATCGCCGGCGCCGGCTCGTCGGAGAACGGCGCGGCGGGGGCGACCTATCAGTTGTGCGGCGACAAGCTGGCCAGCAACTCGCTCGCCGGCATGTATATCTCCGGCGCTCTCGAGATCCACATCGACATCACGCAAGGCTGCCAGCCGATCACCCAGCCGATGACGATCACCAAGGCGGAAAACAATTTAATCTTCGAGATCGACAACCAGCCGGCGTTGGCCGTGTTCGCCAAGCTGCTCAAGGGGCCGTTGACCGAAGATCTGCGGCGCGCGTTGACGGTCATATTCGTCGGCTTGCCGGCGGATCGCAGCGACAACAGCGTCGCCCCGGGCAAATATCTGGTGCGAAATATTATCGGCTTGGACCCGGACCAAGGCATCGTCGCGGTGGCCGACCATGTGAGCGCAGGGCAGTCGATGATTTTCACCATGCGCGATGGCCAGCGCGCCCGTGACGACTTGCAAGAGATGTTACAGCGCCAATTAGCGCGCCTGAACGGCAAAAAGCCCGCCTTCGGTTGCTACTTCAACTGCTGTGCCCGCGGCAGTTCGTTGTACGGCCTCCCCGGCATCGACGCCGCTTATATCAAGCAGGTGCTGGGCGACTTCCCGTTGATCGGCATGTTCGGCGGCTACGAGATCGCGCCGCTTGGGCGGGCCAATCACTTGTTTGCTTATACTGGAGTGCTGGTACTGATCACGGAATGAGGGTTAAAGGTTCAAGCGCTCAACGAGCGAGGATCTGTGATGTCAGTTCCGGTTCGCGGGAATTTGAAATCTGAAATTCGGTAATCGCGCTTCGCGATTACCGCCCGACGCGTTTTTTCTTGTTGTTGAGATAATCGACCATGATGTAGTTGCCCATCTGATCCGGGGTGGTGTAAAAGACCCGGCCGATGTTCAAGCGCGATAGCTGGTCGACGAAGCCCTGGCGGTAATAATCGGCGCCGAGCATGAATGTGTTGATCTTGATGCCGCTCTGGGTGCAGCGTTTCACTTCTTTCAAGGTCTCGTGCACGATCCGGCCATGCAACATCGCCGAACCCCAGCCGCTGTGCAGCCGGCCACCGCGGTCGAGGGTTGCCGCTGTAGGCTCGCCGTCGGTGATCAATATAATCTGCCGATTGGCACTGCGATTCGAGCCCAACAGCTGGCGCGCGTAGCGCAAGGCTTCTTTGATGTCCGTGCCATGCTCCATGAAATAGGTGAGCGAAACGATGGACGGCAGATCTTCGGCTTGAATCAACTTGGCATTGGAACGAAATGCCACCAGGTGGAGCGTGTCTTGGGGATATTTCGTCTGGATCAAGCGATGCAGCGCCAGGGCGACTTTCTTGCCAGCGTGGAGCGCGTCGTTCATCAGCATCGAGTAGCTTACATCGATCAACAAAGCGGTCTCGGCGACAGTCGAATACTCGACCCGGTGCACGGAGAAATCTTCCGGGTGAATTCTCAGCGGCTCGCCTTGCTTGCGCCTCTCTAACGCGTTGAGCACCGTCTCGCTGATATTGATGTTCATCGGGTCGCCATACTCGTAGAGCTTGGTTTCCTCCATGTGCTCGCCCTGGGAGCCGCGCGCGGCAGTGTCATGATTGCCCCAGCGGCTTTTGTTGAGCATCTGAAAGATTTCGCGAAGCGCTTTATCGCCGATCTTGCGCATGCCCTTGGCGGTCAGCTTTAGGCCGTGGCTGCCGCGAACGATAAAGCCCTCCTCTTCGAGCATCTGCTCGACATTTTGCAAATATTTGAGATTCTCGTAAGCTTCTTCGCCGAGGATCTCGCGCAGCTCGTCGAGATTCAAATCCGATGGATCGCCCATGCCGCGCTGGCCCCAGCGCAGAAAGCGTTCCAGGCCGCGCAACTGGCTCAACACCTGTCCGGCCTCGCCCATGCCCATGCGCTGGGAGCCCTGGAACGGGAACTGGTTCATCAACTGTTCCAACTGCTGCATCTGATTCATCATGTCGCTCATCTGCTGCAGCTGTTCCTCGGTCATGTTGTTCATGTTTTCCAACATGCTTTCGAGGTTGTTAATGGCGTTGTCCATCATGCTCGGCAAGTTTTTGAGAAAGTCCTCGTTGTTCAAAAGCTCGCTCATGCGGTCGAGCATGTCCATCAGCGATTGCGGATTCTGCTCGCCGCTCATGTTCGGCTTGCCTTGCATGCCGCGTTCTTGGATCTGCTGCTTCAAGCGTTGCTGCAGCTCCTGGTAGCGCTGGTAAGCCTGCTGCATTTTTTCGCCGAGTTCGTCCATGCGGTCGGCGAACTTGCCGGACATGCGCTCCATGAAGTTGCGCATCTGCTCGTTGTAGGCTTCCATTTTCTCAGCCAAGTTGCTGAGCTTTTCACTGAGCTTTTGCTGCTCTTCAGGGGTCAGTTTGAAAGAGTCGGGGGAGTACTTGTTGAGCAGCTCGCGGCGCTTCTCATCGGCCTGGCGCAGGAAATCACGCATGCCTTTGACCGAGCGCTGGCCGTCTTCTGAGGTAAAGCCCCGCCGCATCATATCGCGCAAGGCGCGGCGCACGCCCTCTTCCTCTAACAGATGGTCGGAGAGTTGGTTGATGATGTCGTCGGTAGTGGGAAAGAGAATTTCCTGCGTGCCATCCCACTGGGTGTAACGATGGATTCTCATTTGCGTTGGACTATAGCGCAGTTTTTCCTCGTTTCAAACCCAAAAATTTTGCCGTGCCTTGGACCCCGGGGAGGCCGCGAAAACTCCGACCAAACCCTTTGGAAATGGCGCGGACTTCGTATAGAAATTAGAGAACGGCCAATTACCATGAAACATTTTGCTTACGTCATTGTCGGCGCCGGTTTCGCCGGCGCCGCCACCGCTTACCGTTTGGCTCGCCAGGGGGTTGCCGATGTCCTGGTTTTGGAGCAGGAAAGCATCCCGGGATTTCACGCTTCAGGACGCAATGCGGCGATGCTGCGCCAGTGTATCGCCGAGCCCGACCTGACTAGATTGGCGTTCGATGGCGCGGCATTTATCCGCAACCTGCCGGCGGATTGGCCGGAACCGGTGCTATTCAAGAATAACGGCTCGTTGTTACTCGGCAGCGGTGCCGGCTGGGAGAAGCTAAAACGAGACGGCGAGATTGGCCGGAGTGTCGGCGTTCCCGGCATCGCCGAGTGGTCGCCGGAACAAGCGATCGGCCACGTGCCGGTGCTCAAAGAGGCTGAGTTCGACGGCGCCCTGTGGTGCGCCAGCGACGGCGTCGTCGACATTCATGCGCTCTTGTCCGGTTATCTAAAGTTCGCCGCCAGCCGGGGCGCGCAGATTCGCTACAATGCCGCATTACGGGCGGTGCGCGCGCGTCATGGCGCGGATATCGAGTTGGATACTGCCGAGGGTGTCGTGAGTTGCAAGGTCTTAGTCAATGCCAGCGGGGCCTGGGCAAACGTCGTCGCTGAGTTGGCGGGCGCACGGCCATTGCCGTTGCGCGCTTGCCGGCGC
>JBGTCC010000201.1:0-3652 GCA_041749055.1 Thermodesulfobacteriota bacterium
GAAATCGAAACATTCATGAGGCGTATACTGCGACATTGCCGCAACTCCTTACGTTTGTTGGAAGCGAAAGTATTGCCAAAATATCGTGTACTTGAAGTAATAAGTCAACCAGCCTTTGCCGGC
The DNA here is from genome assembly GCA_041749055.1 of Thermodesulfobacteriota bacterium. Taxonomy (GTDB): domain Bacteria; phylum Desulfobacterota; class Binatia; order UBA9968; family UBA9968; genus DP-20. The sequence continues at coordinate 124 of JBGTCC010000201.1, forward strand.
AGCTCCAACCCTCGAAAGCTATGCCTCGCTAAAATCATACATGGTTATCGAGAATTCTCGCGACACCGGACAAAATTCACCATCTTCATGCTCATCACCACTTCTCGTTTCTGATTCAACACTTCGATGAATGTGCGGACGATGCCGCGGTCGGGGCGGGATTCGGAGCGGCGGGTCTCGATGACGGTGGCGCGCACGGCGAGTTCGTCGCCGGGGAAAACCGGTTTGTCCCAGCGCAGTTCGTCGCCGCCGGGGGAGCCGAGGTTGGCGACTTGGGATAAATAATTTTCCGTGTAGATGCGCATCATCAGCGCGGCGGTGTGCCAGCCGCTGGCGATGACGCCGCCGTAGATGCTTTTCTTGGCGGCTTCTTTGTCGACATGGTAGGAGAGCGGCACGAAGCGTTTGCCGAAATCGAGGACTTCCTGTTCGTCGACGGCGATGGTGCCGAACTCATGCACGGCGCCCGGAATGTAGTCTTCAAAATAGCGATTGTCAGGCGGATGTTGAAAGTTTGAGTCGCTCATCGTTGTTCCATTAGGTTGCAATCAGTTGTCTCCGAGACACAGTCTCAGTGTTGTTGCATGATTCGCGTCACCTTCCCGCCAATGTCCGCAGCGCTCAGAATATCGCTGATGATCGCCGCCGAATTAGCGCCGGCTTGCCACACTTGGCCGACGTTTTGTTCGTTGATGCCGCCGATGGCGACGATGGGGATTGTCACCGCAGCGCGGATTTGTTTGAGCATGTCGATGCCGCGGGCGGTTAGGCCGGTATCTTTCGTGGTTGTTCCGAACATGGGGCCGAAGCCGATGTAGTCGGCGCCGCCGCGTTCTGCTTGCCGGGCCTGCTCCATGTCGTGCGTCGAGATGCCGATGATTCGATTGCCCATCAGCTTGCGTCCGGCGTGGAGCGGCAGGTCGTCTTGGCCGAGGTGGACGCCGTCGGCGTTGCACGCCATGGCGATATCGACGCGGTCGTTGACGATCAACCGGCAGCGGTGCGCTTCGGTTGTTTCGCGTACGTGCTGGACGAGTGCCAAGAAATCTTTTGGGGCCAGCGTCTTGGCGCGCAGCTGGAGCATCGTGACGCCGGCGCGCAACAGCTCGCGCAGTACCTCTTCGATGGCGCGGCCTTTGATCTGTTCCGGATCGAGGATGGCGTAGAGCGGCGGGAGCGTGAGCGCCATTGCACTAGGTCGCATCTTTCTTGAACTCGATGCCCAGGTCGGAGATCTTTTTGCGCAGGGTGTTGCGGTTGATGCCGAGGATATCCGCGGCTTTGATTTGATTGCCTTTGGTTTTTTTGAGCGTGAGTTCGATCAGCGGCCGCTCGATTCGTTCGATCACCAACGCATAAAGATTGTCGACATCGACGCCTTCCATGCGCCGAAAGTAGTCTTCCAGTTTATGGCGGATGATTTCTTCGAGGGACAGTTGGTCGACTTCTAATGTCGTCGCAGCCGGCTTGTTCTGCAGCGTGAAATCCTTGGGGAAGAGGATCGGTCCGGAGGACAGTACGGCGGCGCGGATCAGGGTGTTTTCCAATTCGCGGACGTTGCCGGGCCAGGAGTGGTCTTCGAGAAGCTTTTGCGCCTCGGGCGAAATGCCGGAGATCTGGATGCCCATCTCGCGGTTGATCTTGTCGATGAAGTAGCCGATCAAGAGCGTCATGTCGCCGCGCCGCTCGCGCAGCGGCGGCAGATGGATCGGGATGACTTTCAGGCGAAAGTAGAGATCCTCGCGGAAGCGCTTTTCTTTGACGGCTTTTTCCAGATCCTGATTGGTGGCGGCGAGGATGCGCACATCGGCTTTGAGAATGTCGCGGCCGCCGACGCGGCTATACTCGTGATCCTGGAGCACCCGCAGGAGTTTGGTCTGGAGGTCGAGGGGGATGTCGCCGACTTCGTCGAAGAACAGCGTGCCGGCTCCGGCGAGCTCGAACTTGCCCAGGCGCCGGTCCATAGCGCCGGTGAAGGAGCCTTTTTCATGGCCGAACAGCTCGCTCTCTAAAAGATCCCGCGGTATCGCGGCACAGTTGATGGCGATGAACGGTTGGTTCCAGCGCGGCGAATTGTAATGAATGGTTTTGGCGACCAGCTCCTTGCCGGTGCCGCTTTCGCCTAAGATCAGGATGGTCGCGGTGTTGTCGACGACTTGGCCGATGATTTTATAGACGCCCTGCATGGACGAGCTGGTGCCGATGATATTGACGCCGGGCTCGAAGCGTTTCTTGACTTCTTCTTTTAGTTCACGGAAGTCGCGGGTTAGCTTGCGGCTGTCCATGGCGCGCTTGACCAAGACCAGCACTTCGTCCAGATCGAAGGGCTTGGTGATGTAATCGAAGGCGCCATTTTTCATGGCGCCGATGGCGTTGCGCATGGTGTTTTGCGCGGTCATCAAGATCATTGCGGTGTCGACGCCGCTGTCTTTGAATTCCTTCAACAAGGTTAACCCGTCGGCGTCGGGCAGTTTGATGTCCATGAGGGAGACGTCGAATCGGCTTTCGCTCAGCAGTCGGCGGGCGGTGGCGCCGTTGGCGGCGGTCTGCACCCAATAGCCTTCGCCTTCCAGCGCTTTTTGCAGTACGAAGCGCAACGACTCTTCGTCTTCGGTGACTAAGATTTTGCCTTGATCCATTGTTAATTTGCCACCAGTAGTGAAATTTTGAATACGCTGCCTTTGCCCGGACTGCTCTCGACGCGAATCATGCCGCCATGCTCTTTGACGATCTGATAACAAGCCGCCAAGCCGAGACCGGTGCCGTTCATTTTAGTCGTGAAAAAGGGCGAGAAGATATGCGGCAGATCTTCGTCGCGAATGCCGGCGCCTTGGTCGGCGACGTCCACCCAAATCAACCGTCTGCGGCGATTGCCGCTGCTGCGGATATGAAAATCGGTCTCCACTCGCGTTGTCACCGTTACCGAGCCCGGCCGTTCCATGGATTGAAAGGCGTTTTTGACTAAATTCAAAAATACTTGCGTCAAGTGGCTGCGGTCGCCGCGAATCGCCGGCAAGCTGGGATCGAAATTTTTCTTGATGAGACATTTTCGCGCCGCTTCGGATTGACCTTCAAGCAAGAGCACGCCTTCCAAGATTTCGTGTATGTTGAGCGCTTCCAAGTTGAGCACCGTCGGCCGCGATAGGTCGAGCAGTTTTTCGATCAGCTGGTTCACCCGGTTAACTTCGCGGATCATGATGTCGGTATAATCGCGTACCGACGGATCGTTTTCGGCGCTACGGCGCAGCAACTGCGCCGCGCCTTTGATTCCGCCCAAGGGGTTTTTGATCTCATGGGCGAGGCCCGCCGCGAGGGTTCCCAGAGTCGCCAGGCGATCGGCCCGTTTCAAGTCCTCTTCCAGTTCGCGCTGGTGGCGCAGATCGCGCAACAGCAGGATGGTTCCCGAGAATGTTCCCTGGCGATCCTGCAACGGCGAGGCGGTGACGCTGACGGGGATTTTGCCGCCCCAGCGGGTGACGAAGTCGCCCTCGCCGCGGGCGCTCTCGCAGCGCGGCGGCCCGGGCTTGTC
>JBGTCC010000202.1:0-5299 GCA_041749055.1 Thermodesulfobacteriota bacterium
ATGATAATCGTCATCATGAGTGGCGATGAAGAAAACTCACACAATCGGCCGGGGTCAAAGGCCAGTTTTTTAATCGGCCTGATTCATTACTGAGAAATCACCGGCCTACATAAGTCGTTGTGTTGTCGATGGAAAGGAGCGTGGGTTATGCAAGGTACGGAGATCGATCAGGACGAAGAGGTGCGCCAACTTGCTTATAGAATGTGGCAGGAGGCGGGGTGTCCAAACGGATCCGATGTGCAGCACTGGCTGAAAGCCAAGGAAATTTGGCTGGAAACCCATCGTCCGGAAAAACGGATCAAGCCTTCCAAAGCGAGAAAACCAAGACCAACTCGCACGCTTAAGAGAGAGCTCTGATTGCCGCCGCGTGGCGATTGAAGCGGCGCTAAGCGGAAGCGCATCGCGGACCCCGTTGCTAACTACCCAGCCCCCAGCTTGTTTGATTTTTTTCTCACTCTCCCAAGTTCCGCGATCCAATGTCATGCGAATCAAATATCGGAATCCACATCTCGCCTCAATCACGAAGCTTGGTTGGGCTCGATCAATTCGAAATCGATCTCGCTCCTAAACGCATTGATCTTCGCCACTCTCACCCGCACGTTGTCGCCCAAGCGAAACTTCTTGCCGTGGCGGCGGCCTTTGATCAGGTATTCCTTTTCATAATAATCATAGTCGTCGTCGGTTAGCGATGACAGTTTTACCAAGCCTTCGATGAAGTAGTCGTCGAGTTCGACGAAGAGGCCGAATTTTACCAGGCTGTTGACGAAGCCGTTAAACTCCTCGCCCATCTTGGTCATCATGAACTGGGCTTTTTTCAAACTGACCATCTCGCGCTCGGCGTCCATGGCGTGACGTTCCCGTTCGGAGGTGTGCTTGCCGGACTCCTGTAAAGTGCGCAGCAGATCGGCGCGTTCCTTGGGTTTGAGCTTTTTCCCGTCCATGACGCGGGCAAGCATGCGATGCACGATCAGATCGGGATAGCGGCGGATCGGCGAGGTGAAGTGAGTGTAGCAGGCCGATGCCAGGCCGAAGTGGCCGATGTTCTCCGGCTGATAGACGGCCTGTTTCATCGAGCGCAGCAGCACGCGGTTGATCACTCGCTCTTCCGCTTTGCCGCGGGCGGATTCCAATAGCCGCTGAATTTCCAGCGGCGGCAGGTTCTCTTTGTCCTGCGGCAGACGATAGCCCAGGCTCAAGAGAAAGGGCTCCAGGGCTTCGAGTGCGTCTTCGTCCGGCCCGGCGTGCACGCGATAGAGCGTGGGAAAGTCTTTGGCTGTGAGTTCGCGCGCCACCGCTTCGTTGGCGGCGATCATGAACTCTTCAATGATCCGGTGGGCGATATTGCGCTCGGCGCGGATGATGTCTTCCGGCAACCCTTGCAGGTCAAGGACGATCTCGGCCTCCGGCAGATCGAAGTCGAGATTGCCGCGGGCTTTGCGGGTGGCGTAGATCGACAGCGCCAGCTCTTCCATCAGTTTGAAGCCTTCCACTAGATTCCGATAATTCTCCAGGCATTCGGGATCTTTGTCGACCAGGATGCGCCGGACATTGGTGTAGGTCATGCGCGCGTGGCTTTTGATCACCGAGTCGAAGAAGCGGCTGCGGATCGCTTCGCCTTTGCCGTTGAATTCGATCCAGGCGGTTTTAGTCAGGCGCTCTTCATTGGGATTCAAACTACATATTCCGTTGGACAGCGCTTCGGGCAACATCGGGATCGCCCGGTCGGGAAAGTAGACGCTGGTGGCGCGGGCGTAGGCTTCCTGGTCGAGTGCCGTCTCCGGGCGGACATAGTGGGCGACGTCGGCGATGGAAACGAAAAGCTCGTAGCCCTGGCCCTTGCGCCGTACGTAGACGGCGTCGTCGAAATCGCGGGCGTTCTCGCCGTCGATGGTGACGATGGGCAATTCACGCAGGTCTTCGCGCCGGGCGATTTCGGCCGCGCCGATTTCATAGGCGGCATTCTTCACTTCGCGATGCACTTCAGGCGGAAAACTCAGCGGCAGGCCGAAGCGGAAGATGATCGATTGCGCCTGCACCTCGGGGTCGTTGGGGTCGCCCATGACTTGGACGACGGTGGCTTCGGGCGGCGACATGGCGCTGCCGAAGCGGCTGATCTCGGCGGCGATGACTTTGCCTTGGGTCAGTTTCTCGCCGGCGCTTTTGAGCGGCAAGGCGCCGATACGCGCGTCCATTGGGATCAAGAAAGCTCGGCCGTCGATCTGCTCGTAGGTACCGAGCAGCCGTTTTTGCCCTCGTTCTAGTATCTGGGCGATATGGGCTTCACTGCCGCCGCGCTGTTTGCGGTCGATGCGCACCATCACTTGATCGCCATGCATGACCCGGCGCATCTCGCGGCGGTTCAAGTAAACGTCGTCAGTATCCTTATCTTCCAGAATGAGGAAACCGTAGCCGTCGGGATGGGCGTGAACGCGGCCGCGCAAGAGATTTTGCCGGTCGGGTAGAGCGTAATGATTTTTCTTGAGCCGGACCAGGCGGCCGTCACGGCAGAGCTGGCGCAGGGCGTCGATGACTGCTTGTAAATCGCCGCGTTCGAAGCCGGCGCGCCGCTGCAGCTCGGCCGGCGTAAAGCGGGCGCGCGGCTGTTTGTTGAGCAGCCCGAGGATTTTTTCTTGTGCGTTGCCGGTCATGGGTGTGGCGCGAGTTTCTACTGGAATCTCCTGGTTTTCAATCTCTCTATGTCGAGTTGTGATAGAAGGTCCGCTGGTGATTCCAATGTAGGATGGGTTGAGCAGCCGCGATACCCATCATCTCCCAACGGTGGGTATCGGCGCGGTTCGCCCCCATCCACCCTACAACTATGCTTAAGCTTGTTTGCTCCGGTCCGCTGCCGCCAACGTCGCGACGAAGTCGTTCATTCGACTGTCCGGAAAGATTTCTCGGCCGAGTTTCGCAATGACGGCCTGGTGAAATTACTTTTGCACCCTCGTCATCGCCTCGGCTAACTCGACCATGAACCAATCGTCGGTCAGATCGGCGGGCCGGGGTATTTCCGCCAGCGGGATTTCCTGTTTGAGCGAGTTGACGATCGCGCGCGCGGCGTCGACAAAGTCGGGCATCGCCAGCAGCACGATGATCGATTGCTTCCGGTCCACAGTGCGAATGATGCCGACTTCTTCGTAGGACTCGAAGATGAATTTGATATAGGCGATATGCTCGGGAGCGATCTCCAAATAGATTTCGTGTAAATCCATGGCGGTTCCGACTAGCGATTGAGAAAGCGATCCAGGGTGTCGGGGAGCCAGCCCTTTTCTTCCTTGGGCGGGCGGTCGTCGCCGCCGTCACGCTCTTTATCGCGCGGCTGCGAGCCGCGCAATACTTGGCTCAAGTTGCGATTCTCGATGCGAATCCGGACGTTGGGTATGGTGCCGTCGATGCGAAATGGGATCGCCAAGCGGCCGCGCCGGTCCAGGAGATGGCGAATCCAGCGATAGTCCCGTTGGATTTCCCGAGTCAAACGCGGCGACAGCACCAACAGGCCGTTCCATCGAGTCGTACGGTCCAAAGCGAACCAGCCGGCGCCGGTGACGGTATAGTCCGGCGTCGAGAGGATCAAGTTGGCGCTGCTGATGCGACCTTCCTCGACGGTGAAATCGGACTGGAGCGTGTCGAAGCGGGTGTCGTTATGTTTAGCGAGGTCGATGAGGGCGGCCGGCAGGCGAGCCTTGGTTGCTGCCGAGACACTGGAGCCGCTGCCGCGCAGGAGCAGCTGCGACAATAGATTGAAGTCGTTGATGACGCCGCGCTGGATCGTTGTATCGCCGCCTGCCTTAAGTGATTGCGCCGGCGTGTCGCTCTCACCCAATATCACATCGTACTGCGCTTGGCCGCTGATATTGCCGTCGATACGATCTTTTAGCAGCGGTAAGAAGCTGGCGAGCAACGGCCGCAAGTCGGCGCCTTTGATTGCCGATACACCCTGCAAGCGCGCGCTATTTTCGCCTGCGGCCGCGGTTTGGAAGCCATCGGAGCGAAACCAGCCTTGGGCGGCGCGAAAAGTCAGTTCCTTAAAACGCAGCCCGGCCGCCGACCACGAGAAGGCAGAGCGAAAATCGCTCATGGCCAAGCCGTCGAAGTTTCCTTGCAGCGCTGCCGCGTCGCCGGCCACGCTCAGCGCATCGTTTTGCGTTTGCGCCCGTCCCTTGACGGTCAACTGCTGCAAGCGCAGCGGCCGGGAGATTGCCAAAGCCGGCACATCATCTAAGTCGATTTCCGCGGCGGTCAGTTGGTAATCGAGCTTTGGCTCGGCCAGGTTCGGCATGATGCCGGTGAGCGCAAGCTGTGCGCCGCCGAGCCGGAAACTGGCGCGCTCGATGCGTGCTTGCTGTCCAAGAAAAGTGACATGGGTATTCAATTGTTCGAGCTTGCCGCGGTTACCCCGGCCGTGGACTTCGCCATCGGCGATGGTTACTTGGCCATCGATATGCCAATTCGCTGGCGCCCCTGCCGGCGCCCCTGCCGGCGCCCGTTCGATGGCGAGATGCCAGCTGGCCCTACCCGATTTTGCCGTGACGGTGCCGTTACTGAGCGGTGTCCAGAGCGCGAGGGGAGCGTCTTCGGCTTGCAATTTTAAATACAACCGGGGCGCGTCGATGTCTTGAACCACACCGGAAAATTCCGTCTTGGCCGCGCCCAGGGTGAGCTCGGATTCGTGAATCGTCAGGCGCTGGTTGCGCCGCGACAACCGCGCTTTGATCGCTGCCGGACGTTTGGCCGGTTTGCGCAGCCAGTCGCCGTAGCCGATTTCGCTATTCTCGGCGCGTAAAAGCGCGCCGATGCGCAGATGATTCCAGGTGCCTTCGAAACGGCTGTAAAGGCTGACACTACCCTCGGTGACCAAGGCTTCGGGCAGGTGGTCGCGCAGCACTGGCAACAGGCGCGCCCGGCTGAGCGCCAGAGGCGCGATCTTCAGTTGCCCGTCGAGCTTGGCGTCGCCCCAGGTGCGTTGTTCGGTAAACTCCATCTTACCGGTAATGACTGCGTTATATTCGGCGGAACCGAACAGTGGGATTTTTAATGTAATGTTGTCAAGCCGCGGCTGCAGCAGACTGCCGCCGGCTTGGGCTTGCAGGGCCATCGGGCCGGTGACATCAATCTCCCGGGGGACTCTTTCGCGCAGCCCGGCGAAAGCGCGCAGGACCATCGGCGCGTGCAGCGAATCGAATTGAATCTTCAGATCCATGCCGCGCTGATACCAACTCTGATCGGCTTTGGCGCGGTGCAGCAAACCCTCGATGCGCAGGTCTTGGCCGAGGCCCTCCGTCAGCGCTGCCGCCATGCG
>JBGTCC010000203.1:0-8407 GCA_041749055.1 Thermodesulfobacteriota bacterium
CGTAGTCGCGCTGGCGATCGGACCGACCTTCGGCACGGTGGCGGTGGGCAATGTTTTGTTCTACGAGTTGGTCGGACCGCGTATGGCCGGGATGATCCTCGGCATGAGTTTCATCGTGCACCAGATCGGCTCCGCCGCAGGACCCATGATCGCGAGTATCACTTACGACCGCACAGGAAGCTACGATGGTTTCCTAGTGGTGATGAGCCTGGTGTTGCTTGCTTCCGGACTGGCGCTGTTTCTTGAGAAAAATACCGATGCTGTGCCTGTCGGCGCGGCCTCCGCGGCTAGTCCATCGTAAACTAAAACCGCGGACGCTCAGCTCATCAATCTGCCGCCGGACACATTCAAAGATTCTCCCGTCGTGTGCGACGAATCGCTCGATGCCAGGAACAACGCGGCGTTGGCGACTTCCTCATGTTTGGCGTATTTGCGCAGCGGCGTAAGGGCGAGGATTTGCGCTTCATGGGCCTCGACGGTCATGTCTAAGTTCTTGGCGCGCTGGGCGTACATCTCGCGCAGATCCGGTTCGTCCATGCCGCCGGGACAGATGATGTTGGCTCTTATGCCATGAGGGCCATACTCTTTGGCGATGGTTTGAGTGAGACCGACGACGCCCCACTTGGCGGCGCACAGCGACCCGCGCATCGCCATGCCTTCGCGGCCGGCGGTGCCGGAGATGCTGACGATACTGCCGCTTTTCTGCTTAACCATTTGTTTCAAAACCGCGCGGCAGCAGAGAAACACCAGCTTCAAGTTGTAAAGAATCACGTCGTCGAATTCTTTGTCGCTGATCTCGGTGACCGCGACCAAGGGGCCGCGAAAACCGGCGCTGTTGAGCAGCACATCGATCTTGCCGAACCGGCGCACGGTTTCGTCGATCAAGTTGTTTACTTGCCGATCGTCGCTGCAGTCGGCGGTAATGGCGACGGCTTTGCCCCCTTTTTGATTGACCGCCAGTGCCACCGCGTCGAGTTCGATTTTCATCTTCTCAAGATCGACCAGGACGAGGCTCGCGCCTTCTTTAGAGAAAGTGTGGGCGATGGTTTCGCCGATGCCGCGCGCGCCGCCGATGATCAGAGCTACTTGGTTTTGTAATTTCATGAGTCCAACTCCTTCAATGCGAATGTGGATTCGATGCTACAATAATTTGACAGGCGCACAAGCGATTCGATATGGTTTAGTTCATGGCGAAAATCACCGATCCTTGGGATCACCACGACTGGGCGTCCGGCGAATATGTCAATCAATGGGCGACGCGGCAAGATACTAAAGAGGCGGAGCGACAGGAAGCCTTTCATGTCATGGCTGACAGCCTGCCGTTTGACCGGACTGCTAAAGTCACCATTCTGGATATCGGCGCCGGCTACGGCGCGTTGACTAATTTTCTGCTCGGTGAATTTGCCAACGCCAAGGCGGTCTGCCACGACGGCTCCGCCGAGATGCTCGCGCTAGGGCGCAAGCGCTTGGCGATGTTAAAGGGACGGGTAAAGTTTGTGCAATGCGATCTGAGCAAAACCGGCTGGAGCAAGAAGGTCAAAGGACCATTCGACGCCGTGGTCTCGTCTATCGCTATTCACAATGTCCGCGAACATGACATCATTCGGTCGATTTATGCGGAGACGTTTTCGTTAGTGAAGCCTGGCGGCTGCTTTTTGAATCTCGATCGCATGACGCCGTCGGTGGCCGAGCAGTTGAGGTGGCTGCGCGCGGCGGGATTCGCAGATGTGCAGCGCTTCTGGGATGGCGGCAAGCGCGCCATCGTCGGCGGATTTAGCAAGTCGCACGAGCAGAAGCTTCTCTACTAAACATTCCTGTTCTTACAGGCGATTACTGCCTTGGGACGGTGTCACGGTCTTAAGTGCGATCGCCTTCGATCCAGGCGAGCGACAGTTGCAGGCCCCGATGGGCATAGCGAAACGCCGTCAGATGCGGCGTGCCCGTCCTCGCCACGATAGAGCGTAAACATTTCGCCGAGAATTTGCACCGGCTTCGCTCAACCTGGTTTGAGCTCCGCGGCGATGAAAATCGGATGCCAAAGCGTGCGCATATAGCGCCCGCCGAGGGTGTTCGGTCCGGTGCGAAATGGGTCCGAGATCGGCCATGTTTCTCCCATTAGCAAGATGCTAATCGGCTATTTCAGATAGTAATTCGCCATCAAATTGTCGACGCCGGCCTTTTCGCACGCCTCGCCGAACATTTTTCGCACGAGCAAATCTTCGTCTTCGTACTCGATCTGGTTGCCGCCGATTTTGACGTCGACGTCGGCTTTGCCGCGCCCTTCGCCCCACATCTCGTGATATTTCTGGCTGCCCCAACGCAGCGCCAAGTAGCGCACCGGAACCGAGCCGGAATTGAAATGCTGGTGAAACCAGCCGCCGGGCGGGACCACCAGGCTGCCGGGCTGCCAGTCGAAGCGTTTGATCGCTTGGCCGCGCGGCCAGAGCAGCGAGTAGCCGGTGCCGGCGAGGATGATCACGTGGGCGCCGGGACCGTGGAAGTGGGCTTTCTTGTAGCTGCCGACGGCGAACTGCGAGATATGACCGCAGAGAGTGTTCTCCGATAGTTCCAAGCGCACCTGGGAGCCGCCGCCGCCGCGCTCCTTCCATTCTAAGAGTTTCAAATTCTTCACGTCGGCGACGAAGTTGGTGTTCCAGGTGCGGCCGGAATACCAGGTGCCGGGATTGCCGAAGTAGTTTTCTTGGGAATGGTAGCGGTCGCTGAACACGTAGGGGCAATTGAAAATGAAATCGGTATTGTGAATCAGATTCATCATGCAGGGGGCGCTGGTGACGGCAAGAAAGCGCGCGGGCTCGCTGCCGTTACCGTTGAAAATCTCGTGCCAGGAATTGAGCGGCGGCGAGAATAGCGAGCCTTCCTGCCATTCAAACGTACGCTTCGCCTCGCCTTCCTGCCAAATCGTCGCCGCGCCGCGGCCGCTGATGACGTAGATCAACTCCTCGTACATGTGTTTTTCCGGCGCCAAGGATTTACCGGGCGGAATCTCGCAGATATAGGCGTCGTTGGTTTCGCCGGTGCCTGCCAAACACAAGCGTACGCCCAGGCCGCCGGTGCGCTTCCAGGGTTCCAGCGGCACTTTGGCGATATCGTTGATGAAGAAACTCTCGACCAGCGGTATGCCTTCGCCCTCGACCCACTGCTTGTAGGAACTGCTTTTGGGCGTAATCGATTCGGTGGAAATCTTGGGTTCGGTCATGACCCTGGTCTCCCGGACGCTCGGTTAGAAAAGCTCGGCCGTTCGATCTGCCTAGAACGAACGGCCGAGAGCTATTAATTAACGCGCGGGATGGTGATTAACCGAGCAGCTTGGAATATTTCTCGCGCAGCTTGGCGTAGCGCTGGCCGCCTTCGGTGGCAGCTCGGCGGTAATCGTCCGGCATATAATCATAGGGCGGCCGGATCGGGCCGGTCTTGCAGTAGCCTGACGCCGCCATCAAGACTTTTTCCAGCTGGATGTTGTAGGAGGCGAATATTTCTTGCGAACCGGTGATGGCGTGGTGCGGTTCGTTGGCCCAGGCGATGTCGGCGGCGACGGCTTTGGCTTGCTCGGCGGCGCCGTCGGCTAGCGCTTTCATCAGCGCGCTGGCGACCTGCGGTCCGACGGAAGGAATCCAGCAAGTGGTTTGCGATGCTGGCGATATCTGCGCGAACTCGTGGGCCAGACCGACGGGGGGCACGAAGTTAACGCGGCCTTTGGAAACTTCGACGCACTGTTTGAGAATCGCTTTGCTGGAAAACTTCGCCGACATCACCGTCGGTGCTTTTTGCACGACCTGGCCCCAGAAGTCGACGCCAAAGTCGAAGCGAAAGGCGCGCGGGTTGGCGTAAACCATGATTGGAAAATCGCCAAAGGTGTCGGCGACATCGGCGTAAAATTTCACCGCCATTTCGACATTGGCCGGCTGCCACATAGGAATTCCCAAGAGCGTGCCTGTCGCGCCGCGCTCTTTGACGAATTTTATTCGCCGCGCGATCTCATGACCGCCCAACGCGGTAGTGCCGACAAAGGTCGGAATCCGGCCGCGCACGGTCTTGAGCAGGCAATCGACGTAGGCCTCGTAATCGGCCTGGGATGTGGTCGCGCATTCGCCCATGGTGCCGAGCGCCATGATGCCGTTGGCGCCGTCGCGCACCAGAGCTTCGGCGAGTCGGGCGGTTTCCTCGAGGTCGACGGTATTGGTCGCATCCAAACGTTCGGCCCCCGGTTTTGCCGGCGTCGGCATGATCGCGAGTGCGCCTTTCAACTCTTGAGCGGTGATCATAGATCCCTCCTCCGATCGGTTTAAGCACGTTGTCGTTGATTGATTTGATTGCCTCTTAGCATGTCCGGTCGAGCTGTGGCAAACACAGGAGTTGATTCTGTTGCAGCGAACGGTCGCCTGTTCCGCAGGGCGGACCCATTGGTGCGCCCCTACAACCGGATGGCAATTCGTTCGGACAGTATGATTTCTTTGGGCGTCACCTTGGCCATGTAGGGCAAGGCTTCGACGCCGGCTTTGACCGCTTTGCGCAGCCATCGGCCGTATTCGCTATCGATCTCATCGGCGGGGCGAAAAGTTCCGCAGTCGCCGCGTTGGATGACGAAGACGAGGGCGGCGCGGTGGCCTTGGCGCTTGAGACGCATGAGTTCTTTCAAGTGTTTGGTGCCCCGTTCGCTGACGGCGTCGGGAAAAGCCGCGGTGCCGTCGACGGCGAGGGTGACGTTTTTCACTTCGACGAAGCAGTTGCCGCTGCTTCCTTCCAGGCACAGGTCGAGTCTCGTGTGGGCGCTGACTTTGACTTCGCGGCGAATGGTTGGGTAGCCGCTCAGTTCTTTAATAATGCCCGACTCGACCGCTTCAGCCACGAGTTGGTTTGGGTGCATGGTGTTGATGCCGACCCAGCTGCCGGCGATCTCGATCATTTCCCAGGTGTAGGCGAGTTTGCGGTTCAAATTGTCGCTGCGAGAAATGTACACCGCGCTGCCGGGCTCTTTGCAGCCCATCATGCTGCCGGTGTTGGTGCAGTGGGCGGTTACGATTTCATCGTCTGCCAGACGCACATCGGCGAGAAAACGTTTGTAGCGTTGCACGAGCGTGCCGCGGATGAGAGTCGAGGTGAAGCGCATGGAAGCTTTATAACCGAAGAGGCAGGCGAATCCCATCGAAGCGCTGGATAGATTTCTCACGGAGGTTATCCTGAGCAGAGCCGAAGGAGTTGAAATGACAGACTGACTGTGCGGCACTTCCTTGAACAAGCCGATACGCTTTGTTAGGAATCGTTAAGCATTTTTCGATTCGGGAGAGTTCATGGCTAAGCGCGAGTTCAAATTCGTCGGGCATAACGTCAAGCGCGTCGACGGTGTCGAGAAGGTAACCGGCGCGGCGAAATTCGTCGGCGATATTACCGTTCCCGGCATGCTCTATGGCAAGATTTTGCGCAGCACTTTCCCTCATGCGCGGATCCGCTCAATTGACGCGTCCCAAGCCGAGGCGCTGCCGGGCGTCATCGCCGTGCTAACGGCGACGGATATCGCCGATCTGAACCCGATTTACAACGGCCGGCCGGTAATCGCCATCGACAAGGTGCGCTATGTCGGCGAGCCGGTGGCGGCGGTGGCGGCGCTCGATATCGCCACGGCGGAAGAGGCGCTGGCGTTGATTCAGGTCGACTACGACGAGCTGCCGACGGTGGCCGGCATCGAGGCTGCGATCAAGCCGGGCGCGCCGTTGGTGCACGAAGACAAGGGTAGCAATATCGGTACCCATGAGAAGGTCAATCGCGGCGATGCCGACGAAGGGTTCGCGCAGTCGGACGTGATCGCCGAGGATAACTTCACTTTCCCGATGGTTTATCATTATGCGATGGAACCGCACTCGGCGATCGCGCACTACGATGTCAATGACGAGATCACCGTCTGGTCGTGCGCGCAGCATCCGTTTCAGGTGCGCGGCGATATCGCCAAAGTCTTCAAGGTGCCGGCGGCCAAGGTACGCCTGATTATCAATTACCTGGGCGGCGGCTACGGCAGTAAGTCGTACACCAAGTTCGAACCGCTCGTCGTCGCGCTGGCGCGCAAGGCCAAACAGCCGGTGCGGATTTGTAATTCCGTTGGCGAGTCGATGGTGACGGTGCGTCGCCACGGCGCGCGGGTGCGGATCAAGACCGGCGTCAAGAACGACGGCACGATCATGGCGCGCGAGGCGGAGATTTATCTCGACACCGGCGGCTACGA
The DNA here is from genome assembly GCA_041749055.1 of Thermodesulfobacteriota bacterium. Lineage (GTDB taxonomy): Bacteria > Desulfobacterota > Binatia > UBA9968 > UBA9968 > DP-20. The sequence continues at coordinate 6,236 of JBGTCC010000203.1, forward strand.
CGACAATGGGCCGCAGGTGACGGCGCGTTCGGCGACGCGCATTCTCGGCCCCTATTGGATTCCCAACATCCGCACCAACGCCTATCAGGTCTATACCAACACCGGCTCGGCGGGCTCCTACCGCGCCATTGGCGCGCCCCAGGTTATTTTTGCCGGCGAGTCGCAGATCGAAATTCTCGCCGCCAAGCTCGGCATGGACCCGGCCGAGTTGCGGGCGAAAAACTTGCTCAAGAAAGGCCAGGAGCTGCGCCCTGGATTGAAGGGGATCGACGCCAATCTGTCAGCGAGTCTGAAAACCTTGGTGCGGGCCAGCCACTGGAAGCAAACGCGGAGGACTAAAAATGGTGCGGTCGGCATGGGCTGCGCGATCACCAACGCCGGCGCGACGCCGGTGTCGGTGGCGATGATTCGCATGCAAGCCGACGGCGTCGCCAACATCGCCGCCGGCAGCACCGAAATGGGCCAGGGCGTGCGCACGACCTTGACGCAGATCGCCGCCGAGGAGTTGACGCTGCCGATGGAGCAGTTTCGCATGCTCGGCGCCGATACCAAAGTTACGCCTTACGATAGCTCGACCGGGTCGAGCCGTTCGACGACGCTCATGGGCACGGCAGTACAGAAAGCCGCGCGCGATTTGCGCCAGCAATTTGTCCAAATCGCCGCCCAGACCATGGCTGTGAGGCCGAAACAGATTCAAGTCATCGACGGTGCGCTGCTGTGCGGCGAGTCGCGGCTGTCGTTCAAAGAAGCATTCGAGAAGCGTTTCGGCAAAGGCTCGGGCGGTGAAATGATCGGCCGCGGCGAAGCCGGCCCGGACATCACGAACAACCAACTGCCGGTGTTCTGGGAAGTCGGCATGGGTAGCGCCGAGGTCGATATCGATCGCGAGACCGGCGCAGTGAAATTGACAAGATTCATCTCCGTCGCCGATGTCGGCAAAGCGATTCATCCCGAGCATTGCGTTGCCCAGGAAGAGGGCGCGGCGATGCAGGGCATCGGCCACACGTTTTTCGAGGAGTTGATCTACGACAATGGCCAACTGCTCAATCCAAATTTGGTCGATTACCGCATTCCATCATTTTCCGATGTGCCGGCAGAGTTTCATACCGAACTGGTCGAAAACGGCGATGGTCCCGGACCCTTCGGAGTGCGCGGCATGGCCGAAGGCGGTATTCTTTCCGTCGCGCCGGCGGTGTGCAACGCCATCGACAGAGCCACCGGCGTGCGCATTCGCGATCTGCCGCTGACGCCGGAACGAGTGTGGCGCGCGCTCAAAGACGCCGGCAAATAAGGAATTTAGCTTTGAGGACCCACCTATGACTACTTCGACGGGCATTGTGGATTTTACGATTAAGCCGGCGACCAAGAAGGATGTGCCGGTGATACTTTCCTTTATCAAGAAGCTCGCCGATTACGAGCGCTTGTCCCATGAAGCGGTTGCGACCGATGAGCTGTTGCAGCGGACTTTATTTGGCCAGCGCCGCACCGCGGAAGTGGCCATCGGTTATTTCAATAATCTACCGGTGGGGTTCGTGCTGTTCTTTCACAATTTTTCGACGTTTCTTGGGCGGCCGGGGATTTACATCGAGGATCTGTTTGTCGAGGAAGCTTTTCGGCGCCGCCTTGTTGGCACATGTCGCCAAGCTGGCGGTGGCGCGCGATTGCGGCCGTCTCGAATGGTCGGTGTTGGACTGGAATGAGCCCGCGGTGAATTTTTACCAAAAGCTCGGCGCCATGCCGATGAACGAGTGGACAGTGTTTCGTGTCACCGGAGAAAAACTTAATCAGCTGGCCGCGCGTTAGGGTTCACCGCGATCGCTTCAAACGCCTAATCGCCGGAAAACGGAATCTCGATCTCGATGCGCGTCCCTTTGCCGGGGGCAGTTTGGAGGTCGAGGGTGCCGCCGAGTTGTTTAATCCGTTCTTTCATGCCCTTGAGTCCGTAGTGGTTGCTGCCTTCGGCGGCGGTGGCGACGAAGCCGACACCGTTGTCGCTCAGCGTCGCTCTATAGGCGGATGGACTACGCGCCAAGGATAGATGGATCGCGGAGGCGCGGGCGTGGCGTACGGCATTGAGCACGCCTTCGCGCAAGGCAAAGTAGAGTTCTTTTTCGATGGCGATCGGCAGGTCATGGGCGTCGATCGCGCAATGCAAGTCGATTTGAAAGCCAT
>JBGTCC010000204.1:0-3889 GCA_041749055.1 Thermodesulfobacteriota bacterium
GGTCCCAGGGCTTCTTCGACACCTTCATGGGGCTGCCGCGCAGCGCCGTCATCGGCTTTCTCAAAGACCACAACAACGCCATCGACGTCGCCTTCACTCTGCAGGGCGATACCAGCAATCCCAACTTCTCGCTCAACGAGACCCTACCCACGCGCATCGCCGCATCCATGGCCGGCACCCTCGGCGTCAGCATCATAAATGTCGCCGAAGGACTCGGCAGCCTCGGCCGCAAGGGCATGGAGGGCGCCGGGAGCGTGGTCGAAGGCGTCGGCTCGGCGATTAAAGGACTTTTCGGCAGCAAGCGATAACCGGTTAGAGAATTTGCCGCAAAGAACGCACAATAAAATCCCAGAGTCCGAGCGTAGGGGCGGGTTTGAAACCCGCCCTCCTGGTTCTGGCATGACGAAAATATTTGCCTGGCTGCCGCAGAATCTGTAGCCACACAACTACCGCGCCGCGACCCCAGGGCGTATTCCATACGCCCATACATTGGATTTACATTGCGCCCTTTGCGTTCTCTGCAGCTCATTCTTCGATCCCGCAACAACTCAATAGTCCACACATTTCGACAACCCCTGGCCCCAAAGATCGGCGCCGCCAATCATGACATCGCGCGCTTCCAATGGCAGCGTGGCGCGCGCATCGACCGGCGCTGCGCCTGGGAATGGAAATATCTTGATCTGTCGGTACGGCCCGATCACTTTGTCCATGGCCGGCAGTTCAATGGGCCGATCCAGACTGCCGGTGCTGACCGCGGCGTTCGCCTCGGCGACATTGAACAGCACCGGACTATCCGTGCCCGCCTTGCCTCCGTTCTCGTAGGTCACCAGCGTCGCCTTGATGTTCTGCCGTTCGCAGGCGCGCAGCGTGAACATGACATCGACAAAGGCGTTGCCGCCGCCGATCCAGGTCACCAGCGCGCCATTGGCTCCCATCGCCTTGGCAAGGCGCGCAGCATTTTGCGCGCCGACTTCCTTGCCATGGGAAGTTTCGAAGCGGATGCGCTGCAACGCCACACCGGTAAAATTTAATGTCTTGCCATGGGCCGCGTACAACGCCAGCACCAGCGGATGATTCTGCCAATCCCATGTCGTCGGATAGTAACCGCGTCCCGAGCGCGTCGTATCGACGGTCACTGCGCCATCGAATAGCTCGTTGGGATGAACGTAGGTCGCCAACGAACTGCGCAGCGACAAGCCGTAATAACCGACGCCCGAGTGAACATGTTGCGGATCGGTAATAACGCCTTGAATCAGCATCACGTTGGGCAGGTGGAAATCGCCGGCGGTTAAATCATAAGTAGCCACATTCGCCGGCGCCGATTGGGCGCTGATTCGCGCCAAACGCTCAGCGACTTTGAACTCCGCCAATTGAATCGCCGTGTGCGCATCGAGCTCCGCCAGGCCGTCGACAATCTTGAAGCTGATCACCAGATGGCAGAGCGCGCTGAAACGCGACACCGCCGCGCCAGGCCCCGACATGTCGAGGATCGCACTGCGCTGCACCGTCGTGCCGGCACGAATCGTCCCTTCATACGCCGCCGCCGCGATCACCGTCATGCCGGACAGCCGATGGGTCCGCCCCGTGCCAACATCTTCGACCGCGCCGAGCACCCCGGCAAAAACCTGTCCGCCGCCGAAAACTTTAAATCGTGGTTCGACGATATCGCGAATGCCGGTGATGCGCGTCTTCTCCCCCGGCGCCGCCACCGCCAGCGACACATCCTCGATACGCGAATCTTCGCGCACCAGTGCCAGTAGCGCGCCTTCGTCGACCTCAAGCACCTCGTTCTCATACGAGAAACGATGGCTCAAGCGAATCTGCTTTACCGGAAATTCCGCGATCTCAAGTTTCATATCCATTAAGGATTCGATTATCGAATTGGTCGGCCGAGATCCGACCGGACGTTTGGAACATTTTGAACGACTGGAACTATTGGAACGTGATTATTAAATTACGGAGCCCCCATAATCTTGCGAAAGTCCTGTATATAAGTCTGCAGATTCGCCCCGAGCTTCGGATTCACCACATAGTCGGGCTTCACCTGAAATTCTTTGAACTTGCCGCGCGCACCCTTCAGGGCGACGCCCTTGCCTAAAGTCCCGGCGAGAAAACTCTGCGCCTCGTCGGACAATACCCATTCGGCGAACAGCAACGCCGCATGCGGGTGCGGCGCATTTTTCATCACGAACAATCCTTCCGGCTTGACGATCGACGGCGTCAAGACTTTGAAACCCAACGGCGCGCCCTTCTCGCGGATCGCCGCCGAAGTCTCGCCATTGATGGCGATGCCGATGGGAAACTCGCCAGAGGACACGACTTGCGTCGTCAATGTCCCGCCACGCCGATAACTCAAGTCCTGCTTGGCCAGCCGCGATAGATAGCCGACGGCCTTTTCTCTGCCCCACACCTCCTCCATCGCCGCCAGAATATAGCCGGCCTGCGGATCGAAGAGCATTTTGCCCTTCCACGAGGGACTGAGTAATTCTTCATAGCTCTTCGGCGCCTGATCGGCTTTCACCGCGGTGGTGTTGTACATCAGCGCCGTAGTCAAATGGTACATGCTGTGCCAGTTACCGGCAGGATCGTAAGTGCCGTCGAAATAACGATTGGCGCCAGGAACCTGATACGCCTGCACGAGATTGGCGTTCAGCAACTGATAGCCGTAGCTCAGGTCAACCTGCACTACATCTACCGCATGCCGCCCCGCCCGCGCTTCTGTCAAAGTCCGATTGAGAATGCCGTCGCGCGGTGAAAAATAATGGTGCAACGCCATGGCGCGATAGCGCGAGTTGTAGACCCGCGCCAGCGGCAAAAACTCATCTATCGGCAAGGTGCCGTAATAAGCCAGCTCCCCTTCGGCTTGCGCGCCTTTGAGTAAATATGCGATGCGCTCCGGCGCTTTAAGCGACTTAACTTTCGCCGCCACCTCGGCGACCGTCGCGGCTTGAGCCGGAAATCGCGCAATCGATAAAAGAGAAACCAGCAAAACGGCTAGTCCTAAAACTAATTTCATCCCATACAGCATACAGTCAGCCTTCCTTGCTCCGGCGCGATTGCCAACCGATCAGAGCATCGTTTTACAGAACGAACACACGAGGGTCAAATGAAGATCGCGGCGTGGACAACTACAAAATATACGCGAGGTCCTTGAAAATACTAACTGATTGGCGCGTTCCACATCTTAAGCGCCGGAGTTTCGTAGTAATAACCAAGGACACTTAACGTCGCGGTATCGAGCAACAGGTGTTCGCCAGAGCTTGCCGGTAGGTTGATCCAGCGTGCGGCTAGAACCCGAAGGATATGGCCATGGGCGAATAACGCGACGTTGCCATCGGCGGCGCGGACTTTGGCGAGTACGCGATCGGCGCGGCCGGCTACTTGCTCCGGCGTCTCGCCGCCGGGACAGCCATGATGAAACACCGACCAACCCGGTCTTGCTGACTGAATTTGTTTGGTCGTCAATCCTTCGTAGTCGCCGTAGTTCCATTCCATCAAGTCTGGCTCAACCGCTGCGACCTGTGCGAGTCCCGCCAGCTCGCAGGTTTCGCGCGCGCGTTGCAGCGGGCTGGTCATCACCACAACGAAGTTCTCTTGCGCCAATACCGGTTGCAACAATCGCGCTGTTTGCCGCCCATAATCGGTAAGGAGCACATCGGTGACGCCGGTATGTTTGCCGTCGCGGCTCCATTCGGTTTCGCCGTGGCGGATTAGAAATATTTTTTGCGCTTCCCTTGCCATCTTTCGATCGGGGATTGTTTTGCGTTCTTTGCGGCCAATTCTCCGATTCCGAAATGGGCCGGTCCCGACCGGCCCCTACTTTGTGACCTATGTGCCCTTTGTGGTTAAATCATTCGCCGATTATCTGCCGCCGACCTTGTCGTTTAGA
>JBGTCC010000205.1:0-3247 GCA_041749055.1 Thermodesulfobacteriota bacterium
GTCGGAAAAATCGAAAGATTGACCGCAAAGTACTCACAGTGCGCCAGTAGAAATTCCATCATGAAATCTTTGCCGGGAATCATCCGAATCTCAATTTTGTGACCTTTGTACTACTATCCATGATGATTTCCGCGGCTTGCGCAAATTTTGTCGCCAGGCGGTCGCCGCTCCGCACCCCTTGGGCGAATCATGATTCGCCCCTACAGCCGGAATTCGTCTTGGGATTTTATTTTGCGTCCCTTTGCATTCTTTGCGGCCAATTCCCCGATTCCGAAATGGGCCGGTCCCGACCGGCCCCTACTTTGTGACCTATGTGCCCTTTGTGGTTAAACGTCTTCTCCCCTTTGGTTGCGGCTTTGCCGCGCTAGGCTCTTTGTGGTTAAACCATTTTCTCCTATCTTCCCAACCGATCTAAAGTCTCGACGTAATCCTTCACGCCCTGCTCCACCGTGTAAGCCGGTTCGTAGCCGATATTGCGCTGCGCCGCCGAGATATCGAAGATGCAGTAGCTCTGCTTGCTTCGGCCCAGCTTGCTTGGCCCTGGCCCGAGCTCGATCTTGTGGTTGGGAAACAGCTTGGCCGCGGCGTGCAAAAAATCCCTCGGAGTACTCGCCCTGCCGGTGCCGATGTTGAACGTCCACTCCTTCGGCGTCGGCGCTTTGAGCGCGAGGTAAACCGCGCGGCCGACATCGCCGACGTAGACAGCGTCGTTCAACTGATCGCCGCCCTCGGGGATCACCCACTTCGCCCCTTCGCGCGCTCTCTCGATCAGTTGACCGTAAAACGACAGCGGCCCATGGCGCGCTTCCTTACCCGGACCGTAGATAGACACGAAACGCAGGGCGATGAATTCGATGCCGTAGGTCTCGCGATAGTAGCGGCCAAGCTCCTCGCAACCGACTTTCATCGAGCCATAGAGATCGGCGGGTAGCTTGCGGTAGTCTTCGCGCAGCGGTTTGTAGTTGGGCGGCCCCTCTTCGCCGTTGATTTCGCCGTACACCGCCTTGGAACTGGTATAAACCACGCGCTTGATCCCCTTGGCGCGCGCGACTTCGAGCACATTGATGGTCCCGTCAAGACTGACTCTGACCCCGAGCCGCGGATTGGCCTCAGCCCCCTCCGGCATCAGGGCAGCTAAATGAGCGATATGCGTCACTTTGAAATCATCGACCACTTTTTCCAAAGCGGCCTGGTCGCAGATATCGCCGGTAACGATATCCACTTGATCCTTGATATCGCCCGTCAATGTAAGATCGACACGGTTGTCCATCAACACCGGCCGCAGACCGTCGCGCACCATCAAACGCGCCGCCACCGCGCCGTTGACGCCCATGCCGCCAGTGATCAGAACTTTCATACCTTCATTCCTCCGTCGATCTCTACTCTTGTATTATCACTAGGCCATCCATTGCAAAGCCCGGCGGCAAAATTTCCAACGCGAATCGCCGGTGTCCGATGGTCGCCGGACAGATTCCAAGGTTCCAGCGCTTCGCTCCATTCAGATTGTTCCAAGATCGTCATGCCGGCGCAGAGCTGGCCCCGGACGCGATCCGTGGCCGCCATTCAGGTGACGGGCAGCATCCGTCATACCGTTGAAAAACGGTATCCAGGCGGTTGGCGGAGTTGGATTCCGGCCTGCGCCGAATGACGGAAAGAAGAGTCGACTACCAGTCAAATTTAAGAATCCCGCTGAGCGCCCATGGTCGTTCAGTTCGGGGGAAAAACCCTAGACGCCCAACCATCATCCCAGCGGTTGACTTGCTCCACAACTCCGAGCTAAGCCACATGTAGTCTCAATGAAAGGAATAACACCATGAATTCAAACAGCGCTTGGCAACCAGCAGAATTCATTCCCCGCGAACAGTGCATCAAAGACACCGAAGAAGTCTTGGGCCTGCCCGACATCCCGATCACCAGCAGCGAGGATATTTTCCGAATCAACGTGCTCGGCATGGATTGGGACATGGGCATGGTCGTGCACCAACCGGCGGACGCAAGCAGAATCCCCACCGGCGCCGACGGCAAGAAGATCGGCTTTTTTCTCTTGCACGGCGGTTCGAGCGATTTCAAAGGCATCGAGCGCCACGCCAAGCTGCTCGCCAGCAAGTACGGCTGCCGCGTCGTCGCCGGAACATTTCCAGGGCGGTTTTACTTTCCCGATCCGAGCCGCGACTGGCCGGACGACACGATCCACGCCGACGGCACCGTGCGCACGCCGATCTGGAAACAAGGCGAGCTAATCGGGCCGGATCAATACGAGGTCGTCAAAGATCCGAGCAAGCGCAACCGCTACGGCACCCGCACCTTGGCGAAGGCCAAAGCCGAAACAATTTTCTGGTATCGCATGGCCGCCTGGCCGGCAGCCTTCGAGGAAGGCATGATCGAAGCCTGCAAGCGCCATTTTCCCGTAGGCCAATTTTCCGTCTACGGCCAGGGCCACTCGACCGGCGGCCCGTTTATCTGCATGTTGTCACAGCGCGTCGATAATATGGCCGGCGTGTGCGCGACGGAACATTCGCCCTTCGGCTATCTTTGCTCCGGCCGCGATGTCTGGGGCGGTGAGCTCGGCAAGATCACCGGCTACGATAAACCGGAGAAGCAAGGCAAGCCGCGCAGCGACCCCTTTGACGAACTCTACATCCGCACCTGGCGCGACCTCGCCCGCTATCAAGGACCGGAAGCCCTTGGCCAGGAAGGACCGAGTGCGTTGCTGCGCCTGCCGGCGATCATGGAAGACGTCCTCGACGCCTGGGAGCGTGCCAAAAACCGCCCGCAGTTCAAGGCGGAATATCTGGTCACCCACGCGATCACCGGCTCGTTAGCCGAAGGCGCGAGAGTCAGCGCGGCGCGATTGAAAATGAACAAGGAAGAAACCGAAGCGCTGGTGCAACGGTTCATCGGTTACACGCGAGAAATGTCGGGGCCGAATGTGAAACCGGTACCGCCGTTCCTGTTCGAGATATCGAAAGACAGCCGCGACCACAGCCCCGAAGTCTACAACGAAGTGATCATCCCCGGCTTCCGCGCCATGAAACCAGCGCCCAAGACCGGCATCACCCGCTTCGGCGCAGGCGTCCACAGCTTCTGGAAACCGGAAAAAGATCTGCCGGCCGGCATCGTGCCATCGGTGATCAAAAGCTGGAAGGAAGCGGTGGTGGGCGGGTATTTTGTGTAAGAGGGCGTATGCAATACGCCCCTACGAACGATTTCCGGCTAAAGAACATCTTGGTTACGAACTCTCACGGTC
>JBGTCC010000206.1:0-5262 GCA_041749055.1 Thermodesulfobacteriota bacterium
CTTTTAGATACTAATTTGCCCAGGATTTCGGCCATGGCTGCTCTGGGCTCGTCGGTCTCAAGAATGTTCTGATTTATGTCCTGGAGAAAGCCAATTCGTTCGAGGCCCGCTTTCAGGGTTCGGTTGGCGCGCTCCAGCTCCTTGGCGCGCTCAGCTAACGCGGTTTCGGCGGACCACCTCTCCCGATCCTCAACTTTGATGATCTTGCCGGCGCGCCACACGATGCAAAGCAGGACGCTGTAGAGAACGGCCAAAAGCAGAATCACCCCAATCGTGAGTTGTTTCTGCGTGCGCTCGATATTTCCCATCAACAGGGTCATGTCCTGATAAATTTCGAAAACCGCTTCGACGGGGCTGTCCGGTTGCTCACCGCGAATCGGGATATGGCTCGAAATCAGAGCGCGATCTTCAACGTTACCCTCGAAAGCGCTGAAACTATCTCTGTGCGTTGTCTCACTAGCCACCCGGCCCGCCCTTGCCGAGCGAAATCCGCCATTAGTGCTTTTATTTTCGCCGATCTGTTTGGCTTCGCTGGAATAGAGGGTTCTCCCCCGCAGGTCGTAAATTATTACTTTGAGTACGGAGGTGCTCTTCACCGCGGCGCGGGTCGCGCCGTCGAGTTTGGCGATTTCGCCATGCGCCTTAAGCTGGTCGTCGTTAAGCTCGCCCGCCGAAACTAAGAACGGCTTGAACCTAGGCCACAAAGAGTTCGCGAATGCCCTGGTCAGCGCGACATTTTGGCGCTCCCCCATCGCCCGCAGATCGTCAAGTGCCATGTTGCGATACAATACGCTCAGCACCGTAGCCACGATGACCATCGTGAACATGACGCCGAAAAAGCTGGCGATGGAAAAGTTGCGAACCAGGTCGGATACTGCCGAACCCCGCGGTATTTTCCTCGGCTGGAAGAACGATCTCACGATATCCTCATTTCCATTTGACCGTCACCGGATTTGCGCTTCATCGATCACCCTTCCGCCAGTGAAGCTACCCGAGAACGTCATCGGAGCTCGACTAGCCCTTCGAGTTTAGGGAAAAACCCCTCGACGCGGTTACGTCCCAACTGCTTGGCGCGATATAACGCCCGGTCGGCGGCGCCGATGAGCGCATTGGCGTCCATCGGTTCTCCCACCTTGGCCGCGCTCACGCCGAAACTGGCGCTCACCGGAATCGCGCCACACGCCGCTTGGATCGGCGTAGCAGCGATGGCATCGCGCACACGCTCGGCGACTTTAAGCGCTTCCTCCATGGCGCAGTCGGCGGCGACGATCAGAAATCCCTCGCCGCCGTATCGGCCGATATAGTCGTACGGACGGATGGACTCTGTCAGTCGCTTGCCGACCTCTTGCAATACTTCATCGCCCACTGGGTGGCCCAGAGTGTCGTTGATCCGTTTGAAACGATCGATGTCCAACATGATAGCGCCGACGGGGTGCCGTTCTCGCCCGGCGCGCGCCAGTTCCTCGCCGAGGCGGGCGAGAATCATCCGACGGTTCCACACCCCCGTCAGCGCATCGTGATGGGCGAGAATCTCCAATTGCGCCTGCGCCGCCAACAGTTCGCCCTGCAAGTCGATAATCCGCTGGCCGGCTCGCAGCCGGGCGCTAAGCTCCGCCGGTTTAAAAGGCTTGGTCATGTAGTCGTCGGCGCCAGCGGCCATGCCCGCCACCAGATCATTCAGACTGTCATTGCCGGTAAGCAGTATCACATAGACGTATGCGGCGCGTTGACGTTCGCGCAGCTTGCGGCAGAGCTCGACGCCGGTCATCCCCGGCATGTTCCAGTCCAGGATCGCCAGCTCGGGCGCCGTTTGCCGCTGCAAGACGCTCCACGCCTCGGCGCCGCCGGTCGCTTCCTCAACCTCATAGCCGAGCCGCAGCAATCCCGACCGCAGCATCTTGCGCATGGTTATTTCGTCGTCGGCGATCAATATTCTCATGGTGCCATCCCTTTACTCCATACCCTGACGCCGGTTTTACTCGCGCCAACAACCAGCAAAAGGGTAGATCCGAAATCTGCAACAAACCGACGCCAAATAAATTTACAATCCGGAAAATCCCAAACGAGGAATCTGAATAAGGATTGTTTGAAACATTGCTTTTATTTTAGTCATTTGGATTTATTTCGGATTTTGGTCCGCGGGGCCGCTCCCGTGCTTTCTGCCTGGGTCAGTGCGTTAGCCATTGCCTATACCGGCCGACGACAATTTTTCATCTTTGGCCAAAACCGGTTTTTCCGCTAGCGCGACAGCCTGGGACTCAGACGCCGCTAGGTAGACCCGGTTGCCGCCCGCCGCTTTGGCGCGACGGAGCGCCCGCTGGGCGGCTTCAATGAGGGGTTTGGCGACTTGATCTGGTTCAGGGAAACCGGCGCTGACACCGAAACTCGCGCTGATGGGAATCGGCCCACAGCCGGCATCGATCGGCGTGTCACCGAGCGATTTGCGGATACGCTCGGCGAGCATGACCGTTTCATACATATTGCAAGCGGGAGACACGATCATAAATCGCCCAGCTTCGAATCGGCCGACGCTATCGTCGGGGCCGATGGACTCGGTCAAGCGCGTGGCCACTCGTCGTAAGACAACGTCGCCTTCGGCTTCACCCCAGGTGTCGTTCAGCGTCTTTAAATCGTCGATGTCGAGCAACATGACGCCAAGAGACTGCTGTTGCCGCTGGGCGTGGGCTAGCGCATCATTGAGGCAGGTGCGCATCGTTCGACGGTTCGCCAAACTCGTCAGCGGGTCACGCTGCGCCGCGGCGCGGAGATCCCTTTGCGCCACTAACAGGTCACGCTGCAACGCCAAAATCCGCTCCGCGTTGCGCAGCCGGGCGCTCAATTCCGCCGGTTTAAAGGGCTTGGTCATGTAGTCGTCGGCGCCTGCATTGAGGCCAGCCGCCAAGTCGCTGGCCGCATCTAAGCCTGTCAGTAAGATGATATAGACATAAGGCCCATTGTTGCGCTCGGTGCGCTCGCGCAGCTTCTGACAGATTTCGACTCCCGTTATGCCAGGCATCATCCAGTCGAGTATCGCGATTTCTGGAGCCTCCGGCCTTTGCAACACCGACCAGGCATGGTCGCCGCTGGCCGCGACCTCGACCTCGTAACCGTTCCGGCTCAATGCCGATAACAACAGGTGGCGCATTGTCGAGGCATCGTCGGCAATGAGTATTTTCATATCGCTATTCCTTACTGCGCCTGTCCGCTGGCGGATTTATTCGCGCCAAACAACCAGCGAAACAAATCCGAAATCTGAAGCACCCAGTCCCAAACCAACGGGGCCCAATAAATCCAAAATCCGGAAAATCCAAAACGAGGAATTCGAACCGAGGTTGTTTGGAACATTGCATTTGTTTTAGTCAATTGAATTTGTTGCGGTCCGCGGGCCGCTTTCGGATTTCGTGCTTTCCGGTCGCCCTTTGGGTTTTTTGCGGCCATCTCCCGGTTTCCCGCTATCTTTCCTGGCTGAGAAATTGACCCGGCATGCTGAGAAATTTTTCCAGACTCGCTTTGACCGCGGCAAATTGCCGTTCGAAGCCAGTGACCTCGCCGGCCAGCGCCGCCAAATCGCCATCGCGGCCAGCTGTTTCAAACCGTTTCGCAAGATCAGCAAATGCCAGCGCGCCCATATTGGCGCTGCTCGACTTAAGCGTGTGGGCCTCCAGTATCAGGCTATCGGCGTCGCCGCGCGCCAACGCTTCGCGCAATCGTGCCATCCGCGCCGCCGCATCACTGAGAAAATCGCCGGCTAACTCGACGGCAAAATCCTCGCCATACTCAGCCGCCCATTCCCTGGCTTTGTTACGTATCGCATTCTCAATCCCTTGCTGTTCCATCGCCGGACCCTCCATTTACAAAAATCAAAATTCAAAATTCAGAACCCTAAATCCGAAGCAAACCGGGGTCAAAATAAATCCAAAACTCCGATTCCGAATGAAGTTTATTTGGAACAGTGCATTTGTTTTAGTCATTTGAATTTGCTTCGGTCCGCGGGGCCGCGTCGGATTTCCTGCTTTGAAATTTTTTCACCACTCATTTCAGGCCTCATCGACAAGCGGCAAGACTACGGAAAAACAAGTTCCCACACCCGGCGTGCTGGCAACTTCCACCTTGCCGCCATGGGCGCCGACCAACTCGCTGACGATATACAAACCCAAGCCGACACCTTCCTGGCGATCGGCAAGCTCGATGCGGTTAAATTTTTGGAATAAGTTCGGCAGCCGCTCCGGAGCGATACCCGGTCCGCTATCGCGTACCTCGATCACGGCGTCGCCATCATGGCGCATGACGCTCAGGCTGATGGCGCCGTTGTCAGAAGTAAACTTGAAAGCATTGTTGAGCAGATTAGCGATCACCCGGTCCAATGCCAGGGTGTCGCCGTCGACGAATATGCCGGTGGGTTGCGCGCGTAGCTGGAACCGAATGCCGCGCATTTGCGCTGCGCCCTCGAAGCGTTCGACGATGCGCCGGAGCAGCTCAACCAGTTCGAAGCGCCGCTTGGAAAGATCGAGGCGGCCCGCTTCGATGCGGGCGAAATCCAAGTAATTACTCACCAACGACTCGATGACCTGCGCGGCGTTAAAAATACGTTCGTGGCACTTCCGGGCCATGGCCGCATCCACGGGGGCGCCGTGATCGCGCAGCAAGAATTCGGCGTAGCCGCAAATCAAGCCCACCGGATTGCGGATATCGTGCGCCAGCATGGCGGTAAATTCGGCACGCTGTCGTTCGAGCTGGCGCTCCGCCGTGAGATCGCGGTAGGTCGCCATGACCAGCCCCGGCACGCCATCCTTGCCGCGTAGAAACCGGCAGTGACTTTCGACCGGCACGACGGCGCCACCTGAGCACGCCAACTCCAAGGCGCAGACCCAAGAGTCCTGGTTGTCGGTTCGGGCATCTTCTTGGGCCTTTTTAGCATCGCTAAAAGACGCGGCGGTCATCAGCCTGCTGTAGGGCTTGCCGGCCAAAACGTCGCGGGTCGCCGCCAAGAGGGCTTCCAGCGTGCCATTGACGCTGACGATGACGCCGTCCAGCGTATAGGTGGCGATGCCGTCGCCGGCGTTTTCGAACAGGTCGCGATAGCGTTCTTCGCTGTCGCGCAGCCGCTGGGTGCGGATTCGCAAGAGCTCTTCGATGCGCAACAGCGCCCGTTGTCGCACCGCGCTTTCGCACAGCTGCAAGAGATCTTGGCGCACCGCGGATTTTTGCATCAGGTTGTCCGCGCCCTTGCGCAACAGATCCATGGCCAGGTCGGCGGAGTTC
>JBGTCC010000207.1:0-9505 GCA_041749055.1 Thermodesulfobacteriota bacterium
CAAAGACAAATTCGGATTGTCGTGGCAAGTGGCCCCCTCCGCATTGGTCGAGATGGTGCAGGACCCGGACCCTGAGAAAGCCAAACGCGTCATGGCCGCGATGATGAAAATGGGCAAAATAGACATTGCCGTATTGAAGCAAGCGTACGATCGACAATAATTGTTGAAAAAGGAGATTCCTCATGCGTTACGTTGACGGATTCGTTCTACCCGTGCCGAAGAAAAACCTCGCAGCTTATCGGCGCATGGCGCAGACCGCCGGTAAAGTCTGGCGCGACCATGGCGCCCTTGAGTACGTAGAATGCGTGGCTGACGATGTGAAGCCCGGCAAACACACGTCATTTCCGCAGAGCGTCAAACTGAAACCCGGCGAAACCGTGATCTTCGCTTACATCGTCTACAAGTCGCGCGCGCAGCGCGACCGCGTCAATGCCAAAGTAATGAAGGACCCGCGCCTGGCGAAGATGATGAACCCCAAAGCCATGCCCTTTGACGGCAAGCGCATGTTCTGGGGCGGGTTCAATGGCATGGTCGAGTTGTAAAGGAGCCCGGCGATGAAAAAGAAAGTGAAACCGATTCCTCGGGCCTACCACGCCGTTACACCCTATTTGAGTGTGAAGGGCGCGGCCAGCGCCATCGCATATTACAAGAAAGCTTTCGCGGCCAAGGAGGTCATGCGCATGGCAGCGCCGGGCGGAACCATCGGCCATGCGGAAATCCAGATCGACGATTCCCGTATCATGCTCGCCGACGAATATCCGGATATGAATTTTCGCGGGCCGCACTCATTTGGCGGAACTTCGGTGCATATCCATCTGTACGTCCAAGATGTCGACAGGGTCGTGAAAAAGGCCGTCGCCGCCGGCGCGAAACTGCTGCGTCCAGTGACGGACCAGTTTTACGGTGACCGGAGCGGTTCCCTGGAAGACCCCTTCGGCCATGTCTGGCATGTGGCAACCCACAAAGAAGACGTTCCGACCAAAGAGCTGAAAAAGCGCGCCGCCGCCTTGGCTGCCTCGGCTGAGAAAAAGTGACAAAGGAGTAACCATGAAATACCTGTTGCTAATTTACCTGGACGAGCAAAAGCCTTTGAGCGAAGCCGAACGGCAAGATTGTTACGCCGAATCGACGCAGCTCGCGCGGGAGCTTCATTCGAATGGCCAATTTCTCAGCGCCAATCCGTTGCATCCAACATCGATGGCGACCAGCGTGCGCGTGCGCGACGGCAAACGACTAGTCACCGACGGCCCGTTCGCCGAGACCCGCGAACAGTTGGGCGGTTATTTTTTGATCGACGCCAAGGATCTCGACGACGCGCTCGATGTCGCCGCGCGTATTCCCATGGCGCGCAAGGGTACGGTAGAAGTGCGGCCGGTGATCGAGATTCCGGGCCTGCCGACTTGAGCGCCCGCGTAACGGTGGAGCGACCGTGCGAATTATGAGAAGCTTTGCCTTAAGAAAATAATATCGGGAAAGGAATAAATCATGAGCGGAGTACGAGTACTGGTGGGCACACGCAAAGGCGCATTCATTTTGACATCGGATGGCAAGCGCGAACGTTGGGAAGTCAGCGGGCCGCACTTTGCCGGCTGGGAGATCTATCACCTCAAGGGTTCCAGTGTAGATGCCAAGCGAATCTATGCATCGCAATCGAGTAGTTGGTTCGGCCAAGTCATTCAACGCTCGGATGACGGCGGCAAGACATGGCACCAACCTGGAACCCCCCCAGGCGAACCCACCACCGCTGCGGATGGCTCACCCAAGGGAGAGAGCAACAAGTTCGCCTACGACACCTCGCCTGAAACCGGCAAACCCCTCACCACGCACCAGTGGTATGACGGTACGGCGCATCCGTGGGAGTTCCAGCGAGTTTGGCATCTTGAACCGTCGCTCACTGATCCGGATATTGTTTACGCCGGGGTTGAAGACGCCGCGTTGTTCCGCTCGGCCGACGGCGGGCAGAACTGGCAGGAGCTTTCAGGCTTGCGCGGCCACGGCTCAGGTGCCGCCTGGGCGCCGGGCGCCGGTGGCATGTGCCTGCACACGATCCTTTTCGACCCGAGCAACCCGAAACGGATCTTTATCGCGATCTCGTCGGCGGGCACGTTCCGCACCGACGACGCGGGCAATACGTGGCAGCCGATCAATCGTGGCCTGCATTCGCTTTACATTCCCGATCCAACCGCGGAGGTCGGCCACTGCGTGCACCGTATCGCTCTGCACCCGTCGCGTCCGAACGTACTGTTCATGCAAAAGCACTGGGACGTCATGCGCAGCGACGACGCCGGCGGGTCGTGGCACGAGATCAGCGGCAACCTGCCCAGCGATTTTGGCTTCGTCATCGACGTCCACGCCCACGAACCGAATACGATTTACGTCGTGCCGATCAAGAGCGACTCCGAGCATTATCCGCCCGACGGCAAGCTCCGCGTGTATCGCAGCCACAGCGGCGGCAACGAGTGGGAAGCACTCACCAAAGGGCTGCCGCAGAGCGACTGCTATGTGAACGTCTTGCGCGACGCCATGGCTGTCGACTCGCTCGAAAAGTGCGGCGTGTACTTCGGCACCACCGGCGGGCAAGTATATGTATCAGCCGACGCCGGCGATAACTGGCAGCCGATTGTACGCGATCTTCCGGCGGTGGTGTCCGTCGAAGTCCAGACACTGCCATGATCCGGGTTACGCTGCCGCCCCACTTGCGCAAACTCTCGCAAGTCGATGGCGAGATCGAACTCGACGTTGCGGCGCCGGTCACCCAACGCTCGGTGCTCGACGCCGTCGAAGCGCGCTATCCGATGTTGCGCGGGACGATTCGCGACCATGTCACGCACAAGCGCCGCGCGTTCGTGCGCTTCTTCGCCTGTGGCGAAGATCTTTCCCATGATTCGCCCGACGCGCCGCTGCCTGGGGGCGTCGCTTCCGGCGCCGAGCCGTTCATGATCGTCGGCGCCCTCGCCGGCGGTTAAGAGGACCGAAGGATTCAAACCTGCCAATGACGCCACGGCGCATTGTCGGTATGCGCAAGATTGCCCGCAGTGCATCGATGAGGAGGAATTGTCGTGATCAAGAAAATTTTTATTGCGCTGGTCGCGTTGGTCGCCGTATTCATCGTGATCGTTGTCCTGCAACCCGCGGAATTTCGCGTCACCCGCTCGACCATCATTGCCGCACCGGCGCCGGCGGTGTTCGCGCAGGTCAATGACTTTCATAAATGGGATGGCTGGTCGCCCTGGGCGAAGCTCGATCCGAACATGAAAACAACTCACGAAGGCGCGCCGGCCGGAACCGGTGCTATCTACTTGTGGTCCGGCAACAACGACGTCGGTGCAGGGCGCATGACACTGACGGAGAGCCGGCCCAGCGAGCTTGTGCGTATCAAACTTGAATTCAAGACACCTTTCGAGGCGACCAACACCACGGAGTTCAGCTTCAAACCCGAAGCCGACAAGACCTTGGTCACCTGGCGTATGGCAGGTGAAAACAATTTCATGGCCAAGGCCTTCGGGCTGTTCATGAACATGGACAAATTGGTCGGTGGCGATTTCGAGAAGGGCCTGGCGAAATTGAAGTCACTCGTGGAAGCCGCGCCCAAGTAATAACGCGGCGAAACAACCGCAAATCCGAAAGGAAGTATGAAATGAACCTAGCACTTTGGATCGTTCAAGCATCGCTCGCCGCGCTCTTTCTATTCGCCGGCGGCATGAAGCTGGTTATGCCCATCGAGGAAATGACCAAGGAGATTGCCATGCCAGGCGGGTTTCTTCGCTTCATTGGCGTAGCGGAAGTGCTCGGCGCCATCGGCCTGATCCTTCCCTGGCTATTGCGCATCCGCCCAAACCTCACACCGCTCGCCGCCGCCGGGTTAGCCATTATCATGATCGGCGCGACAGTGATGACGTTGATCATGGGGGATATCCCGACGGCACTAGTGCCGATGGCGACGGGAATGCTCTGCGTGTTCGTCGCCTACGGCCGCTGGCGGTTGGCGCCTCTCTCCACCGGAGGTTGACGGCTGTTGTTGACGGTATGGTCGCAAAGGGAAACGGTCAAAAATTCCGCGTTCAACCTTCACGGCTGTAGGAGAAGTAAAATACTACGATACAAAGGGCGACAGCGGCCAAACGGTGAGCCGCGGGTTCTGCCCCATCTGCGGTGCGCGTTTATTTGGCAAGTATTCCGAAGGAGAAAGAAGATGAAGAATATGTTTCACTCCGTCGGCTTCCCCGGAGAGAGCGAGGCGTATCGCTCCGCCCGCAACGATCTTCTGCAGGCTGAAGTCGAGCTCAGAAAACAAATCGAGAACGTCGCCGCGCTCAGACGCAAGCTGCCCGCGGGAGGCGAGATCCCGCAGGACTATGTTTTCGAGGAGGGCGCGCTCGATCTCGCCGACCGAACCACCATCCGTCAGGCGAAGATGTCGGATCTTTTTCAGCCCGGCAAAGATAGTCTGATCCTTTATAATTTCATGTACGGGCCGGGTATGGAGCATCCCTGCCCGATGTGTACCTCATTACTCGATAGCCTCCACGGCAGCGTGCGCCACGCCGCACAACGGATCAACTTCGCGCTCGTGGCAAAATCGCCTGTACACCGGATCCGCCAATTTGCGGGCGACCGTGGCTGGACCAATTTCCGGATCCTTTCTTCAGCCAATAACACTTACAACCGCGACTATCACGGCGAGACCACAGAGGGGAGCCAGCTGCCGGCGCTGAACGTGTTCGTTCGTAAAGGCGACAAGATCAGCCATTTTTACAATGCGGAGCTTCTCTTCGTCGGGTCTGAGAAGGGCCACCACCCGCGACACGTGGACCTGCTGTGGCCGCTGTGGAATCTTTTCGATCTCACTCCTGAAGGCCGCGGCACCGACTGGTATCCAAAGCTGGACTATACGGGTGGACGAGATGAATGAGGCAACAAACGATGAAGAAAACGATCATGTCGACCCGGGGGTACTTTAAAGAAGGCCTATGACGTACAGCTCGCCGAGCGGATTCGCCGGCTGTTGGCTCGGCGTAATGGATCACCGAGAAAAAAATGTTCGGCGGCGTCGCCGTCTTATTGCGCGACAAAATGGGTTGCGGCGTTTTGCAGTTCGACTTTGAGGTTCGTGTCGGCCCCCGAGCGCTACCCGTCGGCAGTCGCCGCGCCTCATTGCATCCCATCGCTGATATACTGAATCACGTATCCAGCCGGGTCGTCCATGTAGGTGCCGGCGGTGCCGCCCGGGTGGCGGCCTTTGGCTTCTTCAGCGCGGTCGCCGTGCGGAATGCCGAGACGGTCGAGGTGGGCGAGCGCGTCGCGCCATTGTGCCGGCGCGACGTAGAAGCCCAAATGAGGCCCGGGGATCTTGCGACTCATTGGATAGCCCTTGGGGCCGAATGGCCCCTCGGTGAGGATCAAGTATTGGCCGCTGGCCATGCGCATGGCCGCTTGGTTGCGATTGGACTTCACCTCCTGACCACGCTTAAGTAGTTCAAACTCTAAAACGGCTTCGTAAAAATTGATCGAGTCGTCGAGCTCGGGCGCTTCCAGCTCCAAGTAACCCACGCCGGTCAATCGTCCGCCGCCGGAGGGAGTGCTTTGGCCATCGATACTCGGCACATAGACCGCGAAATTGTTGCCCGCGGGATCGGCGAAGAACAGCGTTGTCGTGGCGAACGGATGGCTGTTTTTTTGCGGGCCCTCGAAGCTAATCTTCCAGTTGGCCAGCACATCCATCACCTCTTCGATGCCATGCTTGGTGGTGGTAAACGAATAGGTCGGCGTGCCGCGCGGCGCGACCGCGCGGCCGCGTTCTTCTTTTTGCAGATAAACGCCGATGCGCTTGCCGGCGATATCCATGAACGTATGCGGCCCGAGACTTTGCGATTTGACGTTGAGGCCGTTGCGTTTGGCGATCCTGCCGCCGAACACTTGTACGTAAAAATCCTCTGCGACGACAATGTCGTTAACCGGCACGACGAAATGATCCAGCGCTTGCACTAACATGCTTTCCTCCGCTGCATGACCGGTTGATCACCGCCTTTGCCCGACTTATCAAGAATTGATGAAAAACGCGAGAAGCCAGGCTATAGACGCCCAATTACGTTGACTTGAGTTGAACCCATGGCTAGAATCCTCCTGTCCGCAATCGATCCACCGAACCATTCAAAGGAGCCGCAAATGATTCTATCGAAGAACGCCGATGTCAAAGCGATCACCGTCAAAGCCATCGAAGGCAAGCCGATGTACGGCGGCGATTTACTGGTGAAACCGCTGATCACCGGCGAGCAGATGACGTTTTTGGAAATCTATTACACCCCCGGCGTGGGCGCGCCACTGCATGTGCACACCCATGAGTCGCTGGCCTACGTGGTCAAAGGCAAGGTCAAAATGACCGTGGGCAAGGAAGAGTTCATTCTCGGCCCCGGCGATGTCTGCCGCCACCCCAAGGGCGTGCCCCATGGCGTCGAGGGGATCGAAGAATCCATCGTCGTCGAAATCAAATCGCCGGCACCGGAGCTCGGCAGCTTCTTAGGCATGTAAAGCCACAGTAACAATCACAAGGAGAATTCCATCATGGCAGGCAAAGCAAAATACCTAATGATCGCGAGCATGGATGTCGACGCCGAGCATGACGCGATTTTCAACGAAGTCTACGACCAAGAACATGTGCCCAATCTGCTGAAAGTCCCCGGTGTTCTGGGCGTATCGCGCTACAAACGGGGCACCCTGACGATGAACATCGGCGGCGAGAGCAAGACCATCGAGATCCCTAACGAACCGACTTACACGGCGATCTATGAGTTAGAAAGCCCCGACGTGCTCACCAGCCCGGCCTGGGACAAGGCCATCGAAGATGGCCGCTGGCCGAGCCAAGTGCGGCCGCACACGAAGAACCGGCGCCATGTTTTATTGAAACTAACGGATTAGCAAATCTAAAGATGAAGTTGAATTCACCCATCATCCTTCATCCGTTGCTTGGCCCCTTCGCCAAGTAGCTTTTTGAGAGCCACCCCGATCGCGTCGGCCTGCGCCGCATCCACATGAGCTTCAAAGAGCGGGAACAGTTCGCGCTCTTCTTTGCGAATATGCCGTTCGAGCAAGTCGCCCAAATCGAAGATCAGCTTCGCCAAGCCCGTGCCCGCCGCGAGCTGCGGCATGGCGCGGCAGAGCTGTTCGTGATCTTTAATGAGTTGATCGAGCATAGCAGCACAACCGGCCACCCGTTCGCGCATCAGCGGGAACAAGATTTCTTCCTCAGCTTTGAAATGGGCGACGAGATTCGCGCGGTAAAATTCTAAAAACTCCTGAGCACGCTCGCGCAACCCCTCGGCACCCATGGGCTTGATCTGGCCAAGCCCCTGCTTGCGGCAGCGTAAGGCCAGCGCCAGACCATGGTGATGGTCGTGCGAGAGCGGAAGTAAGCTAGGATGACGCATGGCGGGCTATACGGATTGAGTGATGGAGTAATGGAGTGTTGGGTGATCCGGAACCATTCCTCACCACTCCATTACGCCAATGCAGTCTCAGATCGCTCCTTTAGCGCGCAAACTCGCGATGGCTGCGGTATCCAACCCCAGGACGTTGAGAATCTCCTCGGTCTGCTCGCCCAGTACCGGCGGCGGACGATCGATCGTCGGCGGTGTGCGGCTCATGTCGACGGCGTTGCCGATGAGCAGCATCTTGCCCATTTGCGGATGCTCCACTTCGATCGGGAAACCATAAGTTTTGACCTGCGGATCGGCGAACACTTCGTCGAGGGTGTTGATTGGCGCCGCCGGTACATCTTTGGCGATCAGCCGGCGCAGCCAATCGTCGCGCTTGCCGGCGCGAAAGATCGGCGCCAACTGTTCATTCAAGGCGTCGTAGTTTTCCACCCGCGCTTTGCGGTTGTTGAAGCGAGGGTCCTGGGCCCACTCCGGTTTGCCGACGACATCGAACAATCCCAACCAGAACTTATCCGGCGACGACATGTGCAACACGAACGCCAAGCCGTCTTGGTCTTCGAAGGCGAAAACCCCGGCGGTGGTCGTGCGGTGCTTGCGCCGAGGCACATGGCCGGTCTCGAAGTAGCGCGCCGCGTTTTCGCTGACAAAAGAGACCGACGCGCGCAACAGTGAGGTCTCGACATGCTGCCCCTCGCCGCTGATTGTCCGATTCATCAGCGCGCCCAACACGCCGTAGCAGGCGTACATGCCGGTCAGATGATCGGAGAACGAGATGCCCATGCCTTGCGGCTGGCCCGGATCGGTCAGCAAGCTCAACAAACCGCTGCGCGCCTGGCCGATGGTATCGTAGCCCGGCATGTCGCGGTACGGCCCCTTGGGACCGAAGCCGGAAATCGAACAGTAAACGATCTTGGTGTTGAGCTTTTTGACAGCCTCGTAACCAAGGCCGCGCTTGTCCAAGACGCCGGGACGAAAGTTTTGAATAAACACATCGGCGCTGGTCAATAACTGAAGCAGCACGTCGCGCCCCGCATCCGTGCGAAAATCCACCGTAACGCTTTTCTTATTGCGGTTAAGACTGCAAAACGTCGACGAGTAGTTGCGCTCACCCCAGCCGCGAAACGGATCGCCGCGCTGGGGCTCTTCGACTTTGATGACCTCGGCGCCCAAATCCGCCAGTAGCTGCGACGCAAACGGTCCGGTCACATAACTCGCCGCTTCAATGACTTTGATGCCCGCTAGTGCCCCACCCATGGTTGCCGTCCTTTAAAACAGATTGATCCGTCCTTCCTAGCTGCTCGGCGTGATGGAAGCAAGTATGCACCAGATTGCGGGATGGGAATGAATTGCGGAAACAAAAAGCCCTCCCGTTCGTAGTCGGCACGACTCGATCCGGGAGGGCTTCTTGGTGGAAAGTCGATCTGGGAAACTAGCGCTCTTCGGTGTGCAGCTGGCGCGGTGCCGGCGGTTGCCCTTGGGGCGAAACCATTGCGACGATATCGGTTCGGCTAAAACGCCAGCCCCCGCCGAACTTGCGCCCAGGAATCGACCCTTGCTTGACCAGCTTGTAAACCGTCCGTGGGTGGATCTGTAGCAGCTCGGCTACTTCTCCCGCGGTCAAAATCTCATCCATCGAAACTCCTCCTTCTCTTGAAATCAAAATTCTAGGGACAACATTAGGCAGAATCCATGCCACAAACACCCTGCTGGATTCTCGGGACAGAAGCGGCCTGGCGCGCAACTATCGGACAAACCGTGAAAATCGCACCAACCACAAAGCGCACAAACAGCGATGTTCGGCACAATTGGGAACAAACCTGTAAGTTCTCCGCCCGTCGCCGGAAACCCGCTGGTTTCCCTTCAGACTCCTGCAATTACGACAACGGCCGCGAGTGCGCAGTGCAGTGTTTTCCAACAGTGATGAGATGAAAGCCAGCGTGGCCCGGCCATACTAGCCGCCGAGATAGGCCGCAATGATCTGGTCGTTGTGCAGCAGCTCATCGCTGCGCCCCGACAAGACAATCGAGCCGTTCTCCATGACGTATACGTACTCGGCGATCTTGAGCGCTTGG
>JBGTCC010000208.1:0-3095 GCA_041749055.1 Thermodesulfobacteriota bacterium
CTCATGCCTCTAAATTAAAGACTCGCGCCACGCTTATCAATGCGGATTGCGTCGCCGCTTACCAATTTCTAAATTTGCAACCGGGTTTTTCAGCAGAATCCTTCATGATTGGCAGCGGGAATCGGAACGGTACTGTGACCATAACCAAGCGCGATAGCGACGGCAAGCCACGGCAGAAAATCAAGCGGCGGCTTCCGGCCGGCAGATAGCGTGGACCAAGGATTCGAGCAAGCGCTTTCTTTTACTGGACAGTTGGATGAAGGGCGCCAGTAGCGCCGGAGGATACATCAAGAAGCGAATCGCCCGGTTCATCCGCTTGGCGATGTAAAGCTTTGACACGGTATCCGAGCAGCGCCGTGGCGCCTTCGGCGACGGCGCCCGAGACGGCAGTGATGCGAAACGCCGTAACGAGTTCATGAACTTGGGCAAATAGTTGGCGCGTCACGCCAAGCCGATCGAGCATCGGCCAGTTGCTTGGATTGATAAAATCGCCGCACAGTTTCTTGCGCGGGAACTCTTCTTTGTCTATCAAGGCGACCGGGTAACCGCGCCGCCACCGCGAAATGGCCAAAGCGGCACCTGCCGGGCCGCGCCGACGATGATAGCGTCAAAATCAGTCTGCATCAGCTGGCGATCTCGATCCACGCGCTCATGCGAAACGGCAGTAGCGGCGTGACATGATCATTGCCGGCGCCGGCTCGACGAAACCAATCCCGCCGCTCAGCCAGGGTAAAGGCCCGCTGTACCGATAGCGGCGCGTCGGTCCGCGTCTTGATATTTTTCGTGCTCATGCGGTCAGCGCTATCTCGGCTTCAACGTTACATGTAACTTATTCTCCCGCAACGGCGCGAACTGACAGATCAGAGGCCTGTCATGCCGAGGAAATGCGAGGGATCTAAGAAAGATTTCTCTCACCGTTCGAAACGACAATGGCCGACCATGGCGGCTTTGCGCCTTGGCGCGAGATAATTCGATTTGTTTTGCATACTTTGCACCGCCGGTCGCCCTGCGCGTCGTCAAAGGGTGCGGTGGACAACATCTTGAAAAATGTTTTTGTCTTTTTTTGCGGCCAATACTCCGAATCCAAGTCTTACGTGTGAACTCGAAATTGCGCGCCATCGCGCCGATGATGAGCATTTTTTTCGCAAGCTCATCTTGACTCGCCCGGAGGACGGTGTTTCATTTCCAGGATAACACTCGCAGCAGAGTTCGGGAAGCTCGGCGTAGCCAGCCGACATTTCAACTCGGTGACCCGGCTCTCTGACTATTAGCCATGGAATTTGATCGCCAAATCATCTTGATCACCGGCGCGTCCAACGGCATCGGCAAGCAGCTGGCCATCGATTTCGCCAAGCGCGGCGCCGTGGTCATCGGCTGCGGCCGGTCCATCGCAAGGCTGAAAGCAGTGCTTAAGGAAGTGCGCCAAACCAGCCCGGCGTCGGCGATGATGGGCTGCGACGTCAGCGACGCGGAACAAGTCCATGGCATGATCGAGAAAATCCTTACCGACTTCGGCCGGGTCGATATCTTGATCAACAATGCCGGCATCGGCATGCGCAAGCCGTTCGCCGAGACCTCGTTATCGATCATCGAAGAGATTATGCGCATCAACTATTTCGGCGCGGTTTACTGTACCCATGAGTTGCTGCCGTCGATGATCGCCCGCGGCGACGGCCATATCGTCAACATTTCCTCCGTCGCAGGCAAGATCGGCACGCTCAATATGGCCGCCTATTGCGCGTCGAAGTTCGCCATGAACGGCTGGTCGGAGAGCCTTTACCACGAGCTCAAGCCGTTCGGCGTGAGTGTCTCCTTGGTCTGTCCTGGACCGGTGCACACCGACTTCAACCGCGACTTTCGCGACAGCGAACCGCAATCGCCGCCGTCGCTGTTCGTCGAAAGCAGCGCTGTCAGCCAAGCCGTCTTCAAGGTCATCGAACGCAATCGATTTGAGCTAATCATGCCGCGCTGGCTGGCGCTGATGTGTTGGTTCAAGGGGCTGTCGCCCGGCCTGTTTCGCTATCTGGCCCAGCGCCGCTTCCGCCGTCATGTGGTCGTTCCTGGAGTAAAGTAATCGGCAAGGCGAGATTGGGGAATCGAAAATTTGGCAACCATTGCCGCTGGTGCCGCTGGCCGAGCTGAAAAAGATCAAATAGCCGCGCGGCTCGTCGACCTCCGGCGCTTGGATCCGATCTGCGCCCAAGCGGCGCGGGTCAGCGCCACAGCTGCTTGATAAATCCTTCTTTGTCCAACTCCTGCATCAAGCTGGCGTCGATGAACTGCTCGGCGCGAGCGCTTTTCGCCCGCGGGTCGCGTTCGGCGATGTCGTCGAGGGCGCGCTTCATCGACTCCACGGAAGGATAAGGGATCTTGGGGATGTACTTGCCGAGGTACAGCTCATGAACCGCTTCGAGAAATGGCACATCTTGGCTCTTGAGATACTTGCCAAGAACGCCGACGGCAAATTTCTTCTGGGTAATGCCGTAGTGAATGCCGTCGACATAGGCGCGCAACACGCGCAGCACCGTTTCGCGCCGGCTGCGAATGAACGTACGGCTCGAGTTAAGCGCGGAGCCGGGAAAGGATAACCCCAGCGCGGCCACGTCAACGAGATCGCGCAGGCCCTCGCGGCGCGCGAGAATAGTGAATTCGGCGTTGAGCATGGCGCCCTGCACCGCGCCGCTCTTGAGCGCCGCCATCATCTCCGGCTGGCCGCCCAATTGCAGAACGGAAAAATCCTTGTCCGGTTTGACCGGCCATTTTTCCGCGGCGAAGCGCAACGCGAAATCGGTGGACGAGGCAAAGCGCGTGATGCCAACCTTCTTGCCTTTTAAATCTTCGATCTGCTTGACGCTCGGTCCCACGGCCAGGAAAAATGGTAGGACGTTCATTCCCGACGCGATGGTAACCAGATCGGCCCCGGCCAGATCGGCGCTGATCACCGAGCCGCCGTTGAACATCGCCACCGGCGCTTCGCCGGCGATGACCACTTGCGCCGCGCGCGAACCGCCGGCGACATAGAGCAACTCGACATCGAGCCCATGTTTTTTGAAAATCCCCGCTTCATGAGCGATCCACAGCGGACTCTGCGAGCT
>JBGTCC010000209.1:0-8675 GCA_041749055.1 Thermodesulfobacteriota bacterium
CCCCGACATCGAACCGTCGACTCTTTCGGTTTGCCGATTCATTGTCTCGAGTGGGGCGATCCCGACAGCGAGCCTTTGGTGCTCGTGCACGGGTTTCTCGATCTCGCCTTTAGCTGGACGCCCTTCGTCGCCGAGTTACAACGGCGCGCTGCGCGACCGCTGTGGATCGTCGCTCCCGACTGCCGCGGCCATGGCGATAGCGGCTGGGTGGGCGCCGGCGGTTATTACCATTTTCCCGACTACGTACTCGATCTCGATAACGTGATCCGAGATCTCGGCGTTAAATCCGTCAAACTCATCGGCCACTCCATGGGCGGCACGATCTCGCTGCTATACACCGGCGCCTTTCCGGAGCGGGTCACCAATCTCGCGCTCATCGAAGGCATCGGGCCGGTCGGGATGAATTTCCCCGACGCGCCGCCACGCATGGCGCAATGGATCGGCGAGATCCGCGAACGCGGCCGCAATCACTTTCGCGCCTACTCCAGCGTCGAGGCCGGCGCCCACCAGTTACGACAGGCCAATCCTAGATTGTCGGAGAGCTTTGCCGCGGAGCTTGCGCACGCTGCCATGAAAAAAAATGCCAATGGCAAATGGCTGTGGAAATTCGATCCGCTGCACCGCACGGCGTCACCGCAACCGTTTTACACCGCCCAGGCCATCGAATTTCTCCGCCGCATCGCCTGCCCGGTGCTGATCATCGACGGCGAGCAAAGCCGCCAGACCAAGCGCACCGACAAACAACCGCGATATGACGCCATCGCTAACCGGCGACATCTCGTCATCGACGGTGCCGGCCACATGGTACATCAGGACAATCCAAAGGCATTGGTGGAAGCGGTTTTGCCGTTCCTGCGGTGATCCTGGCAATCGTCGGTGGGCGGCGGCCGACGGGCGGGGTTGGGCGTGTGCAATAATCAACAAAACTTCCCGCCGCAGCGCTCGAGAACTTGACTATTGACGGCGATTTTTGGGATGATGCCGATATTGCTGTTCCAGTGAGGTGCTGGAGGAATTTAAAAGAGGCCTGTGACTCAAAGGGATCGGTTGTGCGCAAAATCAAGTTACTGCAAAAAAAGCGCGTCGGAGCGCGCAAGCTTCAGAACTCCGCGACACCGGAGGTCCGACCTCCCGAGCCGAGTTCATCGGCCCCGGCTAATTCTAACACTCCCAATGTCGCTCTCACGCTTAAACATTTTCAACGCCGCGAAAACGGAGTCGCGCTCAACGACGGCAAGCGTCTTTACCTGCGAGTCGGCGACGAGGTCAATCATCGGCGCTACGAAGAATGGGGCATCGGGGTGGTCATGGAGTGCATGACCTCATCGGTTCCCGGCGGTACATGCCTGGTCCGGGTGCGCTTCCAAGACGGACAGTTACGTTGCTTTAACAACGATCTCGATAATGAAGCTTGCTGTTACTATTTCGGCGTGCGCCGCTATTGGAACCCCACCCATGGCGTCGACGCCATCCGCGAAAGATTTTTCGGTCGAGGATAAATCTCAATGAAAAAACAGATATTGGCGGGAATGATCGCACTGTCAATCGCCGTCCTGCTACCGCAAACTCTGCGCGCCGAGGACAACATCGAAAAAGCCGGCGTCGCCGTCGGCGTCAGTGCCGGCAACATGTGGTTTCTGCCGATCAAAGCGATCGTCATCAGCGTCGGCGCGATCAGCGGTACCCTGTCCTACCTGGTCACCGGCGGCAACACCGAACTCACCCAGCAAATCTGGCGCGATACCATGAACGAACCCTACATCATCACCCCGGAGCTTGCCCGCACCGCTGTCGGCCGGCGACCAGAACTCGAAGCGAAGAAATAACACCGTTACGCGCCGCTGGCGGTTTGCTGACAAAGTTTCGCAGACCGGCTCGCGCCACCGACAGATTGCAATTAAAAAAAAGCGGCATGCGACTTCCCCTGATCGGGAAGCCGCATGCCGCTTTTGCCATTAACCTAGCAGGCTTGTCTTTTATTAGGACAAGTTAGCTTTGAAGAAACTCGTGGTTCTGCCCCAGGCATCTTTCGCCGCATCGGGGTTGTAACGGTCGGCATTCGTGTTGTTGTTAAAGGCGTGTTTGGCGCCATCGAACACCTTGCAGTCGAAGCTCTTGCCGGCCTTGGCCAGTGCCGCTTTCAAGGGCTCGACACCGGGCATGATATTGGCGTCGTCAGCTGCGTAATTACCCATCACCGGGCAAGGGATATTGGCGACGGAATCGAGCGGATCGGGATTGCGGCCATAGTAAACCACGGCGGCGTTCAAATCCTTGCACTTGGTCGCGAAATTGAGCGACTGTCCGCCACCCCAGCAGTAGCCGACCACGCCGACTTTACCGTTGACGTAGCTCTGCTTTTTCATATAGGCCACAGCGGCCGTCAGGTCCTCGACCGCCATGGCGCCGGTGATTTTTTGAATTTCTTTGGTAGCCTCATCACTGCCGTTCCACTTGTCGCTGCCACCGATACGGCTCATCAGGTCAACCCCGATCGCGGCAAAACCATCTTTAGCGAACCGGCGCGTGACATCTTTAATATGCCCCACCAGACCGCGGTTTTCGTGAATCACGATGACGGTGCCCAGATTCTTACCGTCCTTGGGGCGTGAGACGTAGGCGTTTACGTCGCCGCCTGGACTGGTCAACTTCACCATCTCGGATGTTAAGCCGGAATCATTGGGGTCAACTATATTCTCAATCGTCTGTGCCATTGTCTAAAGCCTCCTTCAAGTTTCTTTGCGCCCTCACCTATAGCGAAAATGCGACGCTAAATCTAGACCCATTGATAGCCCCCCGAGCCGATAGTTAACACCGCCCAAAACGACCAGCGGCGCCACTTAGGCGCCGCCGATAATGAGCCGATTATGAACTGGGTCGTTGCTAGGTCGACGCCGTACTGGTGGTCGATGACGATTTTTCGCTGCTGATCGAAGAACTTTCGCTCTTCTTCGTCTCGCTCTTCGTTTCACTTTTTGAATCGCTCTTTGAATCGCTCTTTGAGTCGCTTTTTGAGTCGGAGGACGATGTCGATTTCGAACCGTTATCGCTTTTTGACTCGCCGTTTTGCCCTTTACGGGCGTAGTCGGTGACGTACCAGCCGGTGCCCTTCAATTGAAACGACGTGTTTGAGATCAGCTTTTTGACCTTGCTCTTGCAGGTCGGACACTTGGCCAAGGCCTTTTCCGTGATCCTTTGGGTGACCTCGACGACGCCGCATTTCTGACAGCTATACTCGTATATAGGCATGAAAAATCCTCAACTTGCGAAACTGCCGGGTAAATTAACCACTACCCCGTCCGAAGTCAATTCGTGGTCCGCGGCTGCTCACTAGCGCGCCGCTCACGCGCCCTGCTGCATTTTGCTGCGATCCTTGCCGTCGGCCAGGATATGCGCGCCGCCGAAAGCCTCGGAGCGGTTGCCGAACAGCACCAAAGGTTCAGTTCCGGTATTCACAATCTGATAGTAATCCTTCGCCGCCAGACACAGGACGTCATGCTGCTTGATCGGCTTCTCCTCGCCCTTGAGACCTTTGACCACCCCGTTGCCGGAGAAAACCAAAAAAGTTTCAGGACTGGCGTGATAGTGCATATCCGTCCCATCGCCGGGAACGAAATACAGCAGCCACGAACGGAAGTTATCCGTGCCGTAGAGATCGATCTTGCGTTGCGCCTTGGCCGACTCTTCTTGCAAATTTAAGAATTCCATGGGGTTTCCTTTCTGGAGTTTCAGCTTTGTTTCACTCTATCCTACTGGTCTTGGCTTGGGCAAGCGACCCGTCAGCTTGACAGCCCGTCGACCCTGCCATATGCAAATGAGGTCTAGCAGCGCAATTGCTTGGAGGAATTAGCAATGCTCAAAATGAACGAAAGCCAGGCCAAGGAATATATCGCCGAACTGGCGGCCAAGTGCGACACGCGCTGGAAACAAACCGTCGAAAAGACCAAATTCATGGACGAGCTGCGCGAGGGCAAGCTCAAAAAAGACACCATCCGGCTTTTTTACCAGAACTGGGGCGCCTTCGTGCCGGTGATCAACTCGGTCTACGCCGCGGCGTTTTACAAACACCTGTGGTTCTTCGTGAAAAACGTCGACTTGATGGAAGTCTACACCCAGAAGGTTCTCGACGAGTTCGGCCATCCCTCGCCTCCGGGGCATATTCAAATCCTGATGAGCACCGGCGCCGCACTCGGATTGACGAAAGAAGAAGTCTTGCTCGCACCGATGCTGCCGCAGTGCCGCGCCCTGCCGGACTTTCATCGCACGCTGATCAACGACGGGCAGATTCAAGAGTATTGGTTCTCGGTCCTCTGGGAACACCCTTTTGGCGAATCTTGCCTGGACTTTTTCAAATCACTGACCCAGTACTATGGTCTGACCACCGCCGAAGCGAGTTATTTCTCCAAACATCACGAAGCCGACACCATGGACCACCTCGATCGCATGGCCCATGGCGCGGTGACCCAGCATGTGCTGGTCCGCCTGCTCCAAGAAGGCATCAACGAACGCCCCGGCTATGCAGCAGAGTACTGCGCCGTAACCCCGGCGGACCTGAACAAGATGTTCATGGACGGCTGCTACGCCGCCACGCATTAGCCAAAGGCCAATGCGCATTCCAGATTCCAGATTGCAAATTCCAAATGTTCCGGATTATGGAATTTAGAATATGAAATTCGAGATTTGAAATTCCGAGCGAAGCGAGGATTCATGCCATTTAGCGACCTCCGCACCTTCATCGACGGCACCGCGGCGATCGGCGAGCTCAAACAAATCGACGGCGCCGATTGGAATCTCGAAATCGGCTGCTTGACCGAGCTGATGGCCGAGCAGGAAGGGCCATTGTTGCTATTTGACAACGTTCCCGGCTATCCCAAGGGCTTTCGTATCGCCGCCAACGTGCTCGCCACCGCACGCCGTTTCGCCCTGGCGTTGGGGCTGCCCACTGATGCGCCGAAGCTGGAAATTCTCCGCGCCTGGCGCAACAAGATTCGCGATCTGAAACCATTCGCGCCGATAGAAGTCGCCATCGGACCGGTGCTGGAAAACATTCTTGAAGGAGACCAGATCGATTTAGGAATTTTCCCGACGCCCAAGTGGCACGAACATGACGGCGGCCGCTACATCGGCACCGGCGACATGGTGGTGGTGCAAGACCCCGACAGCGGCTGGATCAACGTCGGCACCTATCGCTCCTGCATTGTCGGCAAAGACCGTTTGACGCTGTGGATCATCGAGCAAAAGCATGGCAAGCAGATCGCCCGCAAATACTGGCAAGCGGGTAAACCTTGCCCGGTCGCTATCGTGCTCGGCTGCGAGCCGGCGACTTGGATGGCCGCGCCGTCGGCGGCCAAGGCGGGGGTCAGCGAGTTTGAATACGCCGGCGCCCTACGCGGCGCGCCGCTCGAAGTGGTCCGCGCGCCCTACACCGGACTCCCCGTGCCGGCAACCTCGGAGATCGTCGTCGAAGGTGAGATGCCGCCCCCAGAAGAGGAAACCCACAGCGAAGGCCCCTTCGGCGAATGGCCTGGGTACTACACCCACAGCGGCGAAGAATGCGTCGTGCGGGTGAAAAGAATCCTCCACCGCAATGATCCGATCCTGCTCGGCAATCCGCCACTGCTGCCGATCACCGAGCGCTACGGCATCCCGCTATTCGCCGCGCGCATCTGGGATCATCTCGAACAGTCGGGCGTATCGGATGTGCAAGGCGTCTGGTGTCATTGCCACACGCTCATGGTTGTCGTCTCACTCACACAACGGTTCGCCGGCCAGGCGCTGCAAGCACTCACCGCCGTCGCGGGCATGATGACCGGCGCCAGCATGTACCGCTATTACATCGCCGTCGACGACGACATCGATGCGGTGGATTTGAAGCAAGTCATCTGGGCCATGTGCACCCGCGTCGACCCGGCCGAGTCGGTGCAGGTATTGAAATCCTGGACCTCCGACCTCGACCCGCGCCTGGCGCCGGAAAAACGCGAGCGCGGCGACTTCACCATGGGCCGCATGCTTATAGATGCCTGCAAACCGTTTCACTGGCGCGACAAATTCGCCGTGGCGAACAAATTCAGCGCCGACAAACGCGAAGAAGTCTGGGAAAAATGGGCGCCGAAGCTGGGATTGAAATGAACGTCGTCGACGCCGCCACCGCGGACAATCTTTACAAGAATCTCAGTGGGATTTTCACCAACGATGGCACCTTGACGGAAAGCGCCCTGCGCGCCTCGGTGCAGATGGAATCGGAATTGGCCAAGACTAAATTCACCGCGCCGCTGTCGACGATCTTCGACAATCGCTTATTTTTGGAGGCACAACAAGAGCTGAGAAAAGATGGGACGCTGAAATGAATTCCTCGCATCTTTTGGTCCGGTGCTCGGAAAAGTAGAGTTATCGATGTTGCCGCGAATTATCAAACCGTTACTGCTCGGTCTGCTCGTCGGTGCCACCGGGTTGGTTCTGAGTTTTTTTCAATTTACCCACGAACTCGAGGAAGACACCGGCCTGGGCTTGCTATTCAAGTTGCGCGGTCCTCGGCCGGCGCCCGCCGATGCGGTGGTCGTGAGCATCGATAAGGACTCCGCCGACCAGCTCAAAATATCTGAAAACCCAGACAAGTGGCCGCGCTCGCTGCACGCCCGGCTCGTCGAAGTTTTGTCGAATGCCGGCGCTTCGGTGGTGACTTTCGACGTGCATTTTATCGAAGCCCGCGCCGAGAAAGACGACAAAGCCTTTGCCGCCGCATTGAAACAAGCGGGCAATGTCGTGCTCGGCGACGCGCTCAGCGCGAAAGAGGTTTCCACGTCCACGATCGCCGGCTCCGACTCGCCGGAACATAGCATCGTGAAAATAATTAAACCCTACACTCCGCTGGCGGACTCAGCTCTGGCCACCGTGCCGTTCGTGCTGCCAAGGATCCCGTTCAAGGTAAACAAGTACTGGACCTTCCAACCCAGTACCGGCGATGGGCCGACTTTTCCCGTGGTCGCATTTCAACTTTACCACATCGATGTTTACCAAGACTTCGTCGGGTTATTGGCAAAAGTCAGCCCCAATCACGCCGCCAAGCTGCCACGCGATGTCGATTCGCTGATTCAAAAGAAGGGCATCGTAGAGCTGATGCGGGATATCAGGGAAATCTTTGAAACCGATCCATCGATCAGGTCGAGAATGCTGGCGGAGTTAGAGCGACCAACTCAACCGCGGTTCGATGAGCGGCGCAGGCGACTGCTAACGCTCCACATCGACCTCTACGGCGGCGCCAATCGCCGCTATTTGAACTACTACGGCCCGCCGCGAACCGTGACCACCATTCCCTATTATCGCGCGCTGCAGATCGGCGCAGCGACAAGCGATCAAAAGGCCGTCGATCTTAAAGGCAAAGCTGTCTTCGTTGGACTCTCGGAAAGAATCCTCGCCGAGCGCAAAGACAGTTTCTATACTGTGTTCTCGCAAGCCAACGGAGTTTTTATCGGCGGCGTTGAAATCGCCGCCACCGCATTTCTCAACCTGCTCGAAGATAAGCCGGTCAAACCGCTCGGCACTTTCGCTTATCTCTTGTTGATTCCACTCTGGGGCCTGCTCACCGGCGTGATTTGTCGTGTCACCTCGATGATCGTCGGAGCGGCGACTGTTACCGGCATGAGCGTGCTTTACCTGCTTGGCGCTGAATTTCACTTTGCCACGGACGGCACCTGGTATCCGATCGTCATCCCCCTATTCGCTCAAAGTCCGTTGGCAATTACCGGCGCGGTATTGTGGAACTATGTCGAAACCAATAAGGAGCGCCAGCAGATCCGCAAAGCGCTCGCTTACTATGTGCCGGACGAAGTGGTGGACCAGCTTGCCAGGAATATGGTCGATATCAAAAACAGCGGCCAAATGGTTTACGGCGCATGTCTATTCGCGGATGTCGCCGGCTACACGACGCTGTCGGAAAAGATGACGCCGCAGCAGTTGAGCGATCTGATGCACAAATATTTCGAAGCAACGTTTGAGCCCGTAAAACGACATGGCGGCATGGTCGTAAATCTAAAAGGCGACTCCTTCCTAGCGATCTGGAAGGCGGCGGGACCGGACGATCGCTTGCGCCGCCAGGCCTGTTCGGCGGCGCTCGACGTCGCCAAGGCGGTGCATCGTTTCAACGGGACGGTGGCGAATCTCGATCTGCCCACACGCGTCGGCGTGCATTCTGGCGAGATTTTTATCGGCAATATCGGCGCTGGCGATCATTATGAGTACGGCCCCACGGGAGATACCGTCAACACGGCATCGCGGATGGACGGCCTCAATAAGTATCTGGGAACCGAGGTGCTGGTGTCCGACGAAGCTATAGCCAACCTCAATGGTCTGGCTGCCCGCAAAGTGGGCGCCTTCATGCTTAAAGGCAAGGCACTGCCGATAGTCGTGCATGAACTGTTGGGCGGCCTTGAAGAGTCCGACGAGAAACACAAACAATCCTGCGAGCGGTTTGCCGAAGGCCTCAACGCATTCAGGCGGCAAGCATGGGACGAAGCGAAAGAGAAATTCGCTCGAGCCGTTGAAATCCGCGAGACCGACGGACCGGCTCGTTTCTATTTAAAGCTTTGCGACGAGTACAAATCGCGTCCGCCCGAGGAAACCTGGGACGGCGTCATAACTCTCGATGAGAAGTAAGCTGTGTAAATTTGTTAACACCC
>JBGTCC010000210.1:0-3270 GCA_041749055.1 Thermodesulfobacteriota bacterium
CACCAACGACCCGTCTGGCAGGCGCTCCACGGGGCCGCGTTCTTCGCGGTCGTATTCGTCACGGATCTCGCCGACGATCTCCTCGATCAAGTCTTCCAGCGTGGCGATGCCTTCGATTTCGCCGAATTCGTTGACTACCAACGCCATGCCCAGGCGGCGCCGTTGTAGCTGTTTCAACAGTTCGCTGATCGGCAGGGTGCTGGGGACGAAGAACGCCGGATGCAAATGATCGCGCACGAGAAATTCGCTGTGCTCTTGCAAGGCTTTGAAGACATCCTTGTTATAGAGAATGCCGATAATTTTATCGAGATCGCCCTCGTAAACGGGCACACGGGAAAAGCCGCTGTCGACAAAGTTCTTCGCCACCTCGGCCAGTGATGTGTGCACTTCGATGGCATGGATCTCGGTGCGCGGTTTCATGACCGCTTTGACCGCCGTATCGGTAAACTCAAAAACGCTATGGATCAATTCCTTCTCGGTCTCGTTGAAGATGCCCCTGGCGGCGCCTTCGCGAATCAATGATTTTACTTCGTCGATAGAGATGAAACTGACGCTGCCGGCATCCTTGCCGCCAAAAAGTTTGAGTACCAGATTGCTCGACGCGGTCAGGATCCTGACGAAGATCGCGCTGACCCGCGCCAGCAATTCAATGGGGCGGGCAACGAAACAGGCGATGGGTTCGGAAAACCGCAAAGCTAAAGATTTTGGCACGAGCTCGCCGATAACCAGCGAAAAATAAGCGATCGGCAAGACGACAAGGGTCAGCGCGATGCCATCCGCCCAGCGGGTTGCCAGAGCGAACGGCAAAGCTTCGATCTCCGGTTTGAGATAGCCGATGGCGGCGGCGCCGCCGAGGGCTGAGGCGAATGAGCTGACCACCGTGACACCGATCTGTACGGTGGCGAGGAAACGATCGGGGTCGGCCTTTAGCCGGGCCACCGCCGCGGCGGACCTAAATCCTTTTTCGACCAGGGCATCGATGCGGCTTTTGCGCATGGCGATCATGGCGATCTCGGAAGCGGCAAAGAAGCCGTTGGCGAAAATCAAAGCGAGGATCAAAATCGCTTCAAACCAAAAATTATCGAGTGTCATCGGTGCCGTCTCCTCAATTGGGATTTGCGCATTGATGCAGCAAGCGAAGCGCAAAACAGCGTGGTGGTACTAGCAAATCGACCGGTGTTGTCGGAGCCGCGGGCGTGGGCTGCGAGTGGGCATGGAAGTTGATAAGAATTCTAGCGGCCCACCGGAAAAAGGCAAGGGCTGCGATTTACGCTTTGTCCGCTTTCAAGTAGGATCGTCCCCCTAGGGAGTATTTCTTGGCAGATAAACAGAGCGAACTCACTTCCATCCAGGGCACCATTAGCCGGATCACTTACCAGCATCCCGAGAGCCACTACACGGTGGCGCGCCTGGACGAAGACGGCGGTCCGGCGGCTACGGTGGTCGGCGTGCTGTTTCCAGTTTCCGAGGGCGAAGAGATTAAAGTCACCGGCGTGTGGAAGCGCCATGCGAAGTATGGCCTGCAATTTCAGGTCGACCACTGGACCAAGGTCGATCCGGCGACTCTCGAAGGCATCGAGAAATATCTCGGCTCGGGCATGATCAAGGGGATCGGGCCGACCTACGCCAAGCGTTTGGTCGGGGCCTTCGGTTTGGAGACCCTGCGAGTGTTATCCGAAGAACCGCTGCGGGTTCTCGATGTCGACGGTATCGGCGAGGTGCGCGCGCGCCGGATCATGGAAGCCTGGCAGGCCCAGCGCGGCATGCAGGATGTCATGGTGTTTCTCCAGGGCCACGGTGTCGGCGCTTCTCTGGCGCTGCGCATTTATCGCGTGTTTGGCGCCGACACGGTCGCTCAGGTTAGAGAAAATCCCTATGCGCTCGCGCAGCAGGTGCATGGCATCGGCTTTCTGCTCGCCGACCGGCTCGCCGGCCATATCGGCATCCGCGGCGATTTTCCGCTGCGGGTGCAAGCCGGTGTGCTGCATGTATTGCGCGAATCGTCGGAGCGCGGCCACTGCTACTTGCCGTTAACCGCGCTGGCAAAAAGCGCTTGCCAACTGCTCGAAGTCGACGACGAGCGTATCGATATCGCGGTGGAGAAACTCGCTGAGCGCGGCGAGGTCATTTTGCAGAGCGAGCGCGATCCGCACCGCACCCGAGTTTATCTGGTGAATTTGTTCGAGGCGGAGCAAAGAGTAGCCCAAGCGCTTGCCCGGCTCTTGACCACTCCGTCGTTTCTCCAAGGCGAACGGCGGCCGCGGCCGTGGGAGAAAGACCAAGGCGTTAGCCGCGGCGCCGTCGATCTGTTGAGTGGTGCGCTGTTCGCCGACCTGCCGATCAACCTCGATGAGGATCAGGTCAGCGCGGCGCGGCGGGCTTTACAGGAGAAGGTTTTTGTCATCACCGGCGGGCCGGGGACGGGTAAAACGACCTTGCTGATGTCACTGCTGGCGATCCTGCGGCGCGCCAAGGTTACTTTCGCTCTTGCCGCGCCGACTGGGCGGGCGGCCAAACGGATGACCGAGAGCACGGGCGAGGAGGCGGCCACACTGCACCGCCTGCTCGAATACAATCCGCGCGAAGGCGGCTTTCAACGCAACGCCGATAAGCCGCTGCAAGTGGACGTCATCATCGTTGACGAGGCGTCGATGGTCGACATTGCGCTGATGGACCATTTGTTGGCCGCCATCGAGCCGCACACGCATTTAATTCTAGTCGGCGACGTCGACCAGTTGCCGTCGGTGGGGCCCGGCAGCGTGCTCAAGGATTTGATCGATTCACAGTCGATTCCGGTGGCGATCCTGCGGCGCATCTTTCGCCAGGAGCAACAGAGCTTGATCGTGGTCAATGCCCACCGGATACTCCAGGGACAAAACTTGGAATTCTCCGATGCGCGCGAGCGGCGCGACTTCGATTTCATCGCCCGCGAGAGCGAGGAAGAGATTCTTGAAACCATCAAAGAGCTGTTGCGCGAGCGCATCCCGCAATGGCTCGGCGCGCCGCCGGAACAGATCGTCCAGTCGGTGCAACTGCTGACGCCGATGCATCGCGGCTTACTCGGCACGATTCAACTCAACCGGGATCTGCAATCGCTGTTCAATCCAACCGGCCAGGCGATCGAGCGGGCGGGTATGACGTTGCGTGTGCTCGACAAGGTCATGCAGCTGCGCAATAACTACGACAAAGGGGTGTTCAACGGCGATCTCGGACGGATTGTCTCGATCGACCGCGAGGATGGCAAGATTCGCGTCGACTATGACGAACGAG
>JBGTCC010000211.1:0-3134 GCA_041749055.1 Thermodesulfobacteriota bacterium
TGATTTTTTGATATCGGAAATCTCGTTTCAACCACCGATGACGCGGCACTTGTCATAGCTTTTCTAACTTACCACAATGACACTCTGAAATCGCGACGAATTTACCTCACACTCCGCCAAACCCCTCATCCTGCGCCTCCGCCAACAACCATGGATCTTTGATCTGCGTCGTTGGGCCTCGGCCGCTCAATACGCCGACGACTTCTCTGGCGGCGTGGGATTGGCAGTCGACGTAGGATTCGTCGGAGTTGGCCGAGGTGTGGCAGGTGACGATGACGTTGGGCAGCGTCAAAATTTTGTGATCGGCGGGCAACGGTTCGGGGTCAGTGACGTCGAGAGCGGCGCCGGAGAGTTCAGCGGCGACCAGGGCGTCATATAATGCGTCGGTGTCGACCAGGCCGCCGCGGGCGCAGTTGATTAGATAGGCGCTCTTTTTCATCATTTTAAATTGCGGCATGCCGAACATGTGGCGGGTTTGTTTGGTCAGGGGCGCGTGGATGCTGATGAAGTCGGAGGTTTTTACCAACTCGTCGAAGGACACCATCTTCACATTCATCTGCGCGGCGACCTTGGGATCGAGATAGGGATCGAAGGTTTGCACGTTCAAGCGCATGCCCTGGGCGCGCGGCGCGACTTGTTTGCCGACATGGCCCAGGCCGACGATACCCATGGTGCAGCCTTGGATTCTATAAACCCGGCCGCGGTAGGCGTGCAGTTCGGCGGTGTGGCGTTTCCACTTGCCGTCGTGGACGTATTGGTTCATGCGCACGAGTTTGCGCGAGATCGCGATCATCAAGCCGATCGCTTGCTCGGCGACTTCGATGGAGTTGCAACCGGCGGCGTTGCAGATGATCAGGCCGTGATCGGCGGCGGCTTTGAGGTCCATTCTATCGACGCCGACGCCGGTGCGGCAGACGACTTTGACGCGCTTTAACTGCGAAATGATTTCGCGCGACAGCGGCACCGAGCCGTGCATGATGATGCCGTCGGCGTCCTTGGCCATTTCGATCACTTCCGCGTCGGTGGTCGGGCGGCGGATGGTCATGTCGGCGTCGATCTCAGCCAGTATCGGCTTGAGCAGATCGAC
The DNA here is from genome assembly GCA_041749055.1 of Thermodesulfobacteriota bacterium. GTDB lineage: Bacteria > Desulfobacterota > Binatia > UBA9968 > UBA9968 > DP-20. The sequence goes on from JBGTCC010000211.1 coordinate 1,088, forward strand.
CGGCACATCGTTGCTGCCAAAATACACTACGTGAAACTTACCCATGTGAGTCAAACCTCCAGTCCGTAAAAGCGCTTCGGATTGTCCCATAGAATTTTCCGGCGTGCTTCTTGTGAGAGATGATTGTTGGTGGTGAGATCGCCGACGGTGCGATCGGGAAATTTGCCTATGCAGTCGCTGTGCGGATAGTCGGTGGCGACCAGTAAGTAATCCTCGCCGACATGCTCGACAAAAACCGGCGCCAATTCTTCGCCGGCTTCGGCGCTGGTCCAGCATTGGCGTTTAAAATAGTAGCTCGGTTTTTCTTTGGTCGTCTTGGCTTGGCCATGGCCGGCGTGTTCCCAATGCTCGTCCATGCGCTCCAACCAGAACGGCACCCAGCCGCAGCCCGATTCCAGGTGGGCGACCTTGAGTTTGGGAAATTTTTCCAGCACGCCGTCGGCGCAGAGATTCAGGCAGGCGAGCATCTGCTCCAAGGGATGGCAGGCGACATGGCGGCCGAACTCGCTGTAGCGGTCCGAGCCGGCTTGCGCCAGCACGGTGCGCGCGCCTTCGTGCACGCAGACGGTCATGCCAAGGTCGGCGGCGGCAGCATAGATCGGGTCATAGTCGCCGCTCGACATGGTGCGGCCGCAGATCTTGTTCGGCCGCCAGAAGATGCCGACCAGGCCGAGCTTTTTGGCGTGCTGCAACTCTTCCACGGCGCGGACCGGGTCTTGTAGCGGTATCAAGGCGACGCCATATAATCTTTTGCCGCTGGCGCTGCAATAGTCCGACATCCAGGTGTTGTAGGCGCGGCAGATGGCGGCAGAGAGTTCAGGATCTAGATTGTCGCGCCACATGATGTACAGGCCGACGGTGGGGAAGAGCACGCCTATATCGACGCCTTCTTTGTCCATGTCGCGGACGTTGGACGCGGTGTCGAATTTCGCCGCTAGGGCGTCGGCGAAGGTCTCGCGCCATTTTTTCGAGGCGCCGAAAGTAAAACCGAAGTCTTCTTGTTTAGTCGCGTCACGCAGGCGATCGGCGTCGGAAATCAACTCGCCGTCGACTCGACGATAGGACTGATTGGGTCCCTGGATGTCGACCCGGCTGCGAAATTTTTCCGGTAAGTATTTGGCGAACAGATCCGAAGGCTCGAGCACATGGCGGTCGGCGTCGATGATCTTAAATCCATCTCTCATGGTTTGGCTCCTTTCGAATTGCCCGTGCCTGTTCCGGCACGCGGTGAAAAACTTGACCGTCCATAAATAGGCCGAGTTGGCGGAGGGAGTCAACAGGAGGAAGGCTTTGGGATGTTAGGAGTCAGGGGTGAGGCGCCGTGAATGCGGATCATGACCTTGTTCGGCTTGCAGCGTCGTTGCATAGACGACGGGGGCGAGCTCGTAGTAGATTAGCGCGCAATCATGAACGTTCGGCGCACACGTTTGGTTACTGGGCTGATTCTACTCACCTATTTGTCGACGCATTTGATCAATCATGCGCTCGGCTTGATTTCGCTGGCGGCGATGGAGTGGGGACGGCGGTGGTTTTTGCTGTTGTGGCGCAATCCGGTCGGCACGGCGATTCTTTACAGCGCGTTATTGATTCACTTGTGTCTGGCGATCTGGGCGCTGTACCAGCGGCGTCACTGGCGCATGCCGGTGAGCGAGATGCTGCAACTAGTTTTCGGTCTGACCATCCCGCTGTTGCTGACGGTCCATATCGTCGGCACGCGGCTCACCCATGAATTCTTTGGCGTCGACGATTCCTACACTTTGATGGTTTTGACCCTCTGGCATGCTGCGCCGATGGATGGATTGAAGCAGGCGATTCTGATTGTCATCGCCTGGACCCACGGCTGCATCGGCTGCCATTATTGGCTGCGATTGAAGAAATGGTATCCGCGCGTCGCGCCGTACTTGCTCACCCTGGCGTTGCTTCTCCCGGTGTGCGGGCTGCTCGGTTTCGTCGGTGCGGGGAGGGAGGTATCCAATCTGATCGCGCGCCAGCCGGAATGGCTTGATCAATTTCTGACCGCCGCCAAAGTGCCGCCGCTTAGCCAGCG
>JBGTCC010000212.1:0-6048 GCA_041749055.1 Thermodesulfobacteriota bacterium
CGACGACGGCTGCACCCGCGGAAGATGCCGCCGTTGCGCCGGCGGACGCTAAAGCGGACGCCAAAAAGGATAACCCATAGGCGGCTGGTTTTGCGCTTTTATCGAGATTGGTTGTGTGAAAATCGTCGTTGGCCTAGGGAATCCAGGAAGCAAGTACAGCGGCACGCGGCATAATATCGGTTTCCTGGTTATCGACAGCTTGGCGCGGCAGCACAACATCGCTCTGGATCAGCATCGATGCGGCGCGCTGATTGGACTGGGGGAGAGTCACGAAGAGCCGTTGCTATTGGCCAAGCCGGAGACTTTCATGAATCGCAGCGGCGAGGCGGTGGCGGCGCTGCTCCAACAGTATGAAGTCACGGCGGCGGATCTGGTGGTCATTTACGATGACCTGGATTTGCCGCTGGGCAGGATCAGGATTCGAACCCAGGGTAGCGCCGGAGGCCATCGCGGTGTCAGTTCGATTATCGAGCATTTAGGCGGCGTGCCGTTTAACCGCATCCGCATTGGTATTGGCCGTCCGCCTGCAGGGACGGTTGCGATCGACTATGTGCTCGCGCCCTTCGGTGCAGCGGAAATGGCTGACTTGTCCACAGCCATCGAACGCTCCGCGGCCGCGCTTGGCTGTCTGATGCATGAGGGCGCGGCGGCGGCAATGGGTGTTTATAATCGAGGGGTTGACGAAAACGGCACATTGTAAACGCCAAGTGCGTATGTTAAATAGACATTTTTCCTGTGGAGGGTAGTAACACGGTAACATTATACGAAACTCTTTTTGTCGTGCATCCGGAAAAAGGGCCGAGAAACAAAGAATTTATCGAACGATTCAACAAGGTCGTCGAAGGTCAAGAGGGTACCATCGTGCAGGTCGAAGAATGGGGACTGCGCGATCTTGCCTATCGAATCGAGAAACAAGGCAAGGGTTTCTATACCTTGATGCGCTACCAGGCTACCGGCAAGGCGGTTGCGGAGCTTGAGCGTAATCTCAAACTCACCGACGGCATTCTACGCTACCTGACGACGCGAGCGGTCGAGGATAGCCCGATGACCAGTCCGTCCGCGCCGCGGGTGTATAGCGATGAACCGCCGAGGCGAAACTACGACGACCGAAGAAACTACGACGACAGACGGAACTACGACGATAATAGGTCGCGTGGGGGCGACCGCGAACCCTCGGCCTAGATCGGCGTGGCATCCTTCGGTTCGCCGGTTCCCTAGAGATGGTTGGACTTCCAGTCGCATCAATGGATCCCCGGCTTGGAAGAGCAAAACGAAATAAGAGGTAGCGTAATTTATGGCACAGTACGAACGGAGCCCGAGACCCAGCCGCGAGCGGTCCGATGAAGACAAAGGCGGCCAGCGTCGCCGGCCGATGTTCCGGCGCAAGGTTTGTCGTTTTTGCGCCGATAAAAGCCTGCGGATCGATTATAAGGATCTGCGGACGATTTCCTCCTTCGTCAGCGAACGCGGCAAGATGACGCCGAGCCGGATCACCGGCAATTGCGCGCACCATCAGCGGCTGCTGACGACCGCGGTCAAGCGCGCGCGCAGCATTGCCTTGCTGCCGTTTACTACCGCCAACAACTAAATTCGTATCTCTGGCCAACACCCATGCAGCGGCTAGAAATCATTACCCGGTTTCTATTGGCTCTAGCCCTGAGCGTGTTCTTGTTCATGAGCGGCATCAGTTTACCGCCTATCGGCGCGCTGCTGCTGCCGTTTGTCGCCCAACCGGTGCTTTTGTTTGGCGTTAAATACGGTATCGGTCTTGCCCTCGGCGTGGTACTCGTCGCGTTCTTGCTGTTGGCGATCTTTGGCGGCGCCGAGCTGAGCTTGCTGTACGGCGTATTCGCCGTCCTGGCAGGAGTGCTGTTGGCGCTGGTCGGGCGGTTGCGCAGGGTTGAGTATCTTGTTGTCGGCGCGGCCACGGCGATGTTTATTTGGGCGCTCGGCGTGGCCCGCTACTTTTTTGGCTCTTGGGCGGCGATGGCGGGAGATTTCCGCGCTGGATTGACCCAACAGTTCGCGGCAGCGACGCGCATGCAGGAACAGCTAGGTTTCTCCAAGGAAAGCTTGGAACTGGTAAACGAAAGAATGCCACAGCTGATCGATATGACTTTACAGCTTCTCCCGGGGTTGCTGTTTTTGACCTTTGCGATTATCGCCTTGATCAATCTTCTTTCGTTGCGGCGCCGTTTTCCCGAGCGCCGGAGCGCATGGTTCGCGATCGAAAATTTCCGCGAATGGAAAGCGCCGGAACCGCTGGTCTGGGGGCTGATCGCAAGCGGCTTTAGCTTGTTTTTCCCGGTTGCCGATCTCGCGCGTCTGATCGCCTTGAATCTTTTATTGATCGTCGGTGCTTTTTACTTCGCCCAGGGGTTGGCGGTGATCGCGTTTTTTTTTCACAAAAACAACGTGCCGCGGTTCCTGCGCGGCATTACCTATATCTTGATCGTATTTCAACAAATTTTTACGCTGATGGTTGTGGGGCTGGGACTGTTCGACCTATGGGGCGATTTTCGCCGCTTGGGTAAAGACAACCTCACTCCGAGCCAAGCGTCCTAGCGGAGGAACCATGGAAGTTATTCTAAAAGAAGATATCGCCAACGTCGGCAAGATCGGCGAAGTCGTGCGCGTACGCAACGGTTATGCGCGGAATTTTTTACTGCCGCGCGGCCTGGTGTTGGAGGCCAACAAGAAAAATTTGAAGACCTTCGAGCATGCGAAAAAAATCATCGCCGATCAGAAAACGAAAGTGCTGCGCCAAGCTCAAGCGGTTGGCGATCAATTGGCCGGGGTGTCGCTGGTCATTCCGATGAAGGTCGGCGAGGAAGGTAAGCTCTTCGGTTCGGTGACCAACATGCAGATCGAAAAGGCGCTCAAGGCCAAAGGTCTCGACGTCGACCGGCGCAAGATTCATTTGAACGAAACGATCAAGGTCGCCGGCGACTACGACGTGCCGGTCAGGTTATCGGCGGATCTTACGGTCACCCTCAAAGTGTCGGTGGTGTCCGACAGCAAAAGTTAGTCGTATTCGTAAGCCAATCATCCGTTCGAACACGATGGGGTGGGCGCATCTGCGTCCCATCCCATTTTTATTTTGTGCTGGCTCGGAGGTGAGTAAGCTGGTAATCGGGTTGGGCTCACCCCACCAGGCTGTGTAGCCTGCGCAGTCTAAGTAATTGCCAATGAGTTCCAACGCCGCCAACACGCGTTTTTTCTTTGACATCGAGCCCGGCCGCCTGCTCATCCTCGCCGCCGCGATACTCTGGAGTCTGGCTGGGGTTTTCATCAAGTTCCTGGATCTCCACCCGCTGGCGATCGTCTTCTACCGCAGTCTGTTCGCTTCCCTGGTCTTCATGCCGTTTCTGAAGCGGCGTGATTTTCGCTGCAATGGCACGATACTGGTTTCGGTGCTGACTTACACCGCGGCGATTAGTGCGTTCGTTTCCGCCAATAAGCTCACCAGCGCCGCCAACGCCATCGTGCTCCAGTACACGGCGCCGATCTTTGTGTTCTTATTCTCGTGGCTGGCGCTGGGCGAAAAAATCTCCAAGGGCAATCTAGCCGCCCTGGCGGTGGCGATGATCGGTATCGGCATCATTTCCCTCGACAGCGTCGGCGCGCCGGAGATGGCGGGGGTCGCGCTTGCGCTGCTGAGCGGCGTGCTGTTCGCTGCTTACATGATCAATTTGCAACGTACGAGAGACATCGGTCCGGTCTATTTGACCTGGATCAACAATGGCGTTTGCGCGTTCTTGCTGTTTTGGGTTGTTCGATCGCAACTGGAGCTGACGGCGGAGCAAGCGACGATCCTCGCCGTGATGGGCGCGGTGCAGCTCGGCGCGCCCTATTATCTTTTCTCCAAGGGTCTGCAGACGGTATCGTTGCCGGAGGCCTCGCTGATCGCGTTGATCGAGCCGGTGCTCAATCCGCTTTGGGTCGCGTTGATCGTCGGTGAGTTGCCGTCGACGGCGACCGTTTGGGGCGGCGGGATGATCTTGTTCGGCCTCGGCGTGCGCTATGTTTGGCCGTGGGTCGGTGCGTCCGCCGAAGGCGAAGAATAATTCAGCGAATTAAGTTCGCTGGTTTATCCAGAGACGCGCACGTTACCGGGGTGACGGATCTTGTCCATCTCTTCTTTCGGCAGCGTCTTGATGTCCTTGCGCAACTCGTAATTGATATGCTGGATCGCTTCCGAGGGCCCGGAGCGGTTGCCCATGAGCACCATTGGACCGCTGCCGGTATTCTCTAACTGATAGAACGAGCCGCCGGTGACGGTTGCCACCTTGCCGGGGGTCATGACCGCCTTGCCGCCATCGGGGAAATGCATGGTGCATTCACCGTCGATTACATAGAATGTTTGGTCGGCGTTGTGGCAGTGCATATCGTCGGCGTCGCCGGGCTTGGGGTAAACATGCACCCAGGCATGAAACTTATTGGTGTTGAAGATGACTTGGCGTTTGCCTTCGGCCGCCTTCTTGACCATATCGACGATTTCAATCGGCATAATTCCTCCTTGGAACCTATTCCCGTGAACTTATAGCTCTCCGGCTGTACTGTCAAATTCCACTGCGGCGAGGATTCACATTCAAAAACGATTTGTGATAGTTTTTGGCCATTCAATCTCTGATCTTAGGAGGCAAGTATGTCGATGAACTGGGGGATGGCGAATCGTTTGGCGCGAATTATCAAATCGGATGGGCGGGCGGTGATGCTCGCCGTCGATCACGGCTACTTTCTCGGACCGACCAGCGGTTTGGAAGAGCCGCGCAAAACCATCGAACCGTTGATGCCGCACGCCGACTCGATCATGCTGACGCGCGGCGTTCTGCGCACGTCGGTGGACGCCAAGGCGGATAAGCCGATCGTGCTGCGTGTCTCGGGCGGTACGAGCATTTTAAAAGAATTGTCCAACGAAGATATTACCGTGTCGATCGAAGAGTGTATTCGGCTCAATGTTTCGGCCATAGCGCTGTCGATCTTCGTTGGTTCGGAGTTCGAAAAAGAGACCCTCATCAGTCTCGCCAAATTGGTCGACGAAGGCGAGAAGTACGGCATCCCCGTGCTCGCCGTCACGGCGGTCGGCAAAGACATGGCGCGGGACGTGCGCTACTTGGGTCTATCCTGCCGCATTGCCGCCGAAATGGGCGCGCATATCGTCAAGACTTATTATTGCGACAACTTCGAAGAGCTGATCGGCAGCTGTCCGATTCCCGTCATCGTCGCCGGTGGCAAGAAGACGCCGGAGATCGAGGCTTTAGAATTGGCCTTTAACGCCGTCAAAGGCGGCGCTGTCGGCGTCGATATGGGTCGAAATATTTTTCAGTCTGACTCGCCGGTCGGCATGATCAAAGCCGTGCGCGCGATCGTGCATGAGAATGTTCCAGTCAAAGACGCGTTCAAAATTTATGAAGGCGAGAAAAACGCCAAAGCACGAAAGGCGTCATAGTATTACGGGTGCTGGACAGCGGTGAGTACGCAGTCTGTGTAGGGGATGGTTGCGATCGTTCCCTACGTGTTTGGTGAAGAGAATGGTGAGTTAAAGATGCGCGTCGCCATGTATTACAGTAACCGTGATGTGCGGTTGGAAGAAATGCCAGTGCCGAAAATCGGCGCCGGCGAGCTCTTACTTCGGACTCGCGCCAGCGGGATTTGCGGTAGTGATCTGATGGAATGGTATCGGGTCAAGAAAGCGCCGTTGGTGCTCGGCCACGAGATTACCGCCGAAGTGGTCGAGGTCGGGGAAGGCGCTGAGGGATTTTTAGTCGGCGACCGAGTGTTTTCTACCCACCATGTCCCTTGCGGCAAATGCCGCTACTGCAAATCGGGGCATCAATCGGTTTGTGACCTGCTGCGTACGACCCATTTCGAGCCGGGTGGGTTCGCCGAGTATATTCGCGTGCCGAAGATTAACGTCGAGTTGGGTACTTTACGGATTCCGGATTCGATGACGTTTGATGAAGGCTCGTTCATCGAACCCTTGGCTTGCGTGGTGCGGGCGCAGCGAATCGCCAAGCTTGCGGCCGATCAAACCGTGCTGGTGAT
>JBGTCC010000213.1:0-2181 GCA_041749055.1 Thermodesulfobacteriota bacterium
CAGCGATTTGACGGTCTTATATTCCTCGCCGTCGGGAATGAGCACAGGGGTAACCGCGAATCCAGACTCCTTGAGCGCATTGCCGACGCAATCGAGGTAGAGCTGGGCCACGGTTGGATTAGTCACCACCGCGACTTTGCCACCCAGCCCAGCTAGTTCAAGAAATTCGCCGATGCGTGGCAAATTACCGGCGCCGATATGGATCGGGTAGGAACGTTCGCCAAGATTGACGTTTAAGCTTTGCATCGTGTTATCGGAAGTTATCGACGGCTGCGACGATCCGGTCAACCACTTGGTCAAGGGTCAGTTCGCTGGTATCGACGGTGACATGAGCTTGCGCATATTTATCGGCCCGCAGGGCCAGCAGCGCTTCGACGCGCTCACGCCGATTGGGTCCTTTGAGTAACGGTCTCTTCGTGCCATTACCCACCCGCGCCAGGATTGTCTCCGTCGATGCGCTTAGGCAGACGAGCAGCGTTTTATCTTTTAGGAATCGCAGGTTTTCCTCGTCCATTACCACACCGCCGCCGGTGGCGATCACATGTCCCGGCTGCTGCAATAAGTCCGCGAGCGTCTGTTTTTCTAATTCGCGAAAGTACGGCTCGCCTTTTAGCTCGAAGATTTCACGAACCTTGAGGCCAGCGCGTTTTTCGATCTTTCGGTCGAGATCGACGAAGCGCCGGCGCAAGCGTTTGGCCAGATTACGCCCCACGGCGCTCTTGCCCACCGCCATGAAACCGATTAGCGCAATGTTTCCCAGGTCCGGCAAGTTCAGTAGTTTTTGATCTGCTCGAGATAGTTCTCGTAGTTGCGCTTGATCTCGCGCAGCGAGTCGCCGCCGAATTTTTCGAGAAACGCTTTGGCAACCTCGAAGGCAACCACACTCTCGCCGACCACTGCAGCGGCCGGCGCGGCGCAGACATCCGACCGTTCCACCGAAGCATCGGTGGGCAGCTTCGAGCGCGTGTCGACGGACTGCAGCGGACTCATCAGGGTCGAGATCGGTTTCATCGCGACACGGACGACAAGAGGTGAACCGTTGGTCATGCCGCCTTCAGTGCCGCCTGAGTTATTGCTGCCGCGATAAAAGCCAGTGGGGACGATACGCGGGGTAGTTTCGCTCACCATTTTGGCCGGATCGAAAAAAATCTCGTCATGGACTTGAGAACCGCGGCGGCACGCCATTTCGAAACCGAGACCGATCTCCACTCCTTTCATCGCCTGGATGCTCATCAATGCCTGCGCCAGCCGGCCGTCGAGCTTGCGGTCCCACTGCGTGTGGCTACCCAGACCCGGCGGTAGACCGAGGGTGACGACTTCAAATACGCCGCCCAGCGTATTGCCTTCTTTTTTGCACTCCTCGATGAGCGCGATCATTTTTTCTTCGGCGTCTTTGTCGGCGGTACGCACTGGCGAGTCTTCGGCGCGTTCAAAGGTCTCAGCGTACGTCAGACCATCCAGATTGGCGGTAATCCCGCCGAGGCAACGAATGTAGCCCATGACGCAAATACCAAACGGCGCGAGCAACTGCTTGGCAAAGGAACCAACCGCGGTGCGAGCGACAGTTTCACGGGCACTGGCCCGTTCAAGAATATCGCGAATATCGGTTCGGTCGTATTTGAGCACACCGTTCAGATCGGCGTGGCCTGGCCGTGGCTTGGTGACGGCAATCTTATCGTCGCGGTCAGCCGGATCGGCGGACATTTTCTTTGTCCAATTTTTCCAATCGCGGTTCTCAATGCCCAACGCGATCGGCGATCCCATGGTCTCGCCCCAGCGAATACCCGAGCGAATCTCCGCTTCATCCTTTTCAATGAGCATCCGGCCGCCTCGGCCATAGCCTTGCTGGCGGCGCCAAAGATCCTGATTGATTTGCGAAATCTTGACAGGGAAACCGGCCGGCACGCCATCGATGATCATTGTTAGGCAGGGGCCATGCGACTCCCCCGCGGTGAAATAGCGCAACATGGGCGTATCCTACATTATCACGCCACGCAGTGCCATAACAGGCGGCGCTACGCCCGGAGCCGAATCAGGAATACGACACAAAAGGCAAGGCGGTTATTTACCGACTAGAATGAGTTCAAAATCGCGGTTGTTGCTGAGGCTTTTGAAAGAGGGATCGTTTTTCACTGAAGCTAGGTCTTTGTAGCCCTGCCGGCTCGCGCGCGCGAGCCACTC
>JBGTCC010000214.1:0-3960 GCA_041749055.1 Thermodesulfobacteriota bacterium
TTGTAAATCGACCGGTGGCACTCGTCGGTGATGATGATGTCGAAGGTCTCGATGGGGATGGCCGGATTGTATTCTATCGGCGGGGCTTCCTTGAAGAGCGACTCCAGTCCCTGGACGGAGCGCTCGTCGGCCTCCTCGTCAAGCTCCTGTCCTTTGAGCATCGAATAAAGCCGTTGGATCGTGCCAATGCAAACCCTTGCGGTGGTGTCGAGGGTATTCGAGGTCAAGCGCTGCAAGACGTACTCTTCATGAAATTTATAGTTGTTGTAGGGCGAGACGTACTGCTGAAACTCTTTGAGGGTCTGTTTCCCCAGGTTGCCGCGGTCGACTAAAAACAGAATGCGCTTGGCGCCGGCGAACTTGATCAATCGGTAGCTCGTGACAATGGCAAGCAGCGTTTTGCCCGAGCCGGTGGCCATCTGCACCAGTGAGCGCGGCCGGTTGTCGCGCAGGGATTGTTCGAGGTTCATGATCGCTTGGGGCTTGGGTGGCCAAATATCGTCGATCAGCGGCGGCATGTGCTGGATGCGGCTTAAAAAGTTGCCGTTGCGCGTGGCGAAATCGGCGATCGTGCCGACGGCCTGTGGCGGCGCGTGGTTCTCCACCCAGGCGAGCAAAGTCTCGGGACGGTGAAACGCGAACAGGTTACGGCTGCGCGGCACGGGATCGAGTCGGCTGGTAAAGCGATTCTCAGATCCAGTGGACTCGTAGGAGAACGGTAGAGGCGAGCGCCACGCGGGGATCCCGAACGGCACGCCCTTCACATACTTCTCCGACTGCTCTTCGACACCGGTGAGCGAATGGCCGGCAGGTTTGGCCTCGATGGTTCCGATCGCCTTGGCGTCGACGAACAGCGTGTAATCCGGCTCGCCGGTACGAAACGACAGCTCGCGCACCGCGACGCCGCGCTGGCTATTCAAGTTGACTGACGACTTGTCTTGCAGCTGCCAGCCGCATTTCTCTAGAAGCGGGTCGATCTCTTGTCGGGCTAGTTGCTCGGGATCAGGCATGACATGCAGGGGTGGGTATTCCAGCTCAGACTCTTACGTCTCGAATTTCGTCGCCAACAACAACTTTCGTCGTAGACCGGCAATCATTCGGCCCAGATTTTCGTCACTCTACTGGAATCAGCGGCAATGTGGCAAGGGTTTTAATAATAGCGCTGTTCAAGGTTCAAGGGTTCAAAGGATCAAAGGATCAAGGTCAGATTGGGGCGGGCTCGCGGAACAGTCGCGGTTCAAATCGCTCAAGCCGTTCAACCGCTGCTCTTCGTTCAATACGTTAATCCATTTTAGCTTTGTGCGGAATCTAACGCCGGCTTTTCGTGAGAAACTGGCGTTCGTAAAGTGATCGAAGCTCGGCGAGCGTGGTGATTTGGCTCTGATCTTTATCCTCGCGGATCCTGGTGATCCGAGCAAACCGCAGGGCGAACTCCGAGCTGTACTGCGGGCTGCGCTGGATTTCGTTGTAGGCTACCTCGACCACAACCTCAGGTCGCACGGTGACCGTGTAACCGTCGTCGCTTAATTGGATTGCCTGCAGTCTGGCCGTCATCTCGACGAACTGTTTGTCGGTAAGTCCTTTAAACGTTTTGCCGACCGGAGCGTAGCCACCGGCTTCGTCGGCGACCGCAAGATGATAGTTCGAAAGCCAGCCGCGCCGTCTTCCGGAGCCCCGGTCGGCGGCGACGATAATGCAGTCGATAGTTTCGGACGGCTTGATCTTGAACCAAAGCTTGCCGCGGTTGCCCGGCATGTATGCGCTGTCCAACGCCTTCGCCATCAGTCCCTCGTGTCCCGCGGCGAGAGCTGCCGTCAGAAACGACTCCGCTAGGGTCTTGTCGCTGACAGTGGCCTGCGCTGCCAAATGTTTGCCGGCGGAGATCTTTTGTAGTTTTTGCCAACGCAGCTCATAGGTCTCGTCGATGAGGGAGTGCCCGTCCAAATAGAGGCAATCGAAAAGGTAAAGGGAAAGTGGGATCTCATCCGCTGCGGTTTCGATGCCGTGCACACGCCGGAAGCGGCGCATGAGTTCCTGAAACGGAAACGGGCGGCCGTCCTTGCCAGTCGCCACCACCTCGCCATCGAGGATAAAGGACTCGCCCTGCAATCGGTTGCGTGCAATCTCGGCGATATCCGGCAGACTTGCGGTGACTTCCGTTAAGCGCCGGCTCCAAATGCGGATCTGCTCGCGATTTTTATGAATCTGCACCCGCGCGCCATCATATTTATACTCGAGCGACGTTCTGCCGTTGTGGGTTTTCAAGATCTCGTCAAAGTCTTGAGAGAGCTCCGAAAGCATCGGCAGCAGCGGCACGAACAACTTGATATCGACTTGCGTCAAGCCCTCGGCGCCCCCGTTCAACGCAATCACCGCAACCTCAGCGAGATCCGAGAGAAAGAGCGCCGCGCGCCGCACTTTTTTCAGTTCGCTGCCCGAAGCGCGGGCGATCGCTTCCTGAATAAGGCCGTCGTGCAAGCCGATGCGCAGCTCGTTATGCAGCAAACGAAACAAGATCGGCCGCTCCTGCGCCGAAGCCATCTCAGTGAGCTCCCTCAGCCGCGTAGATTTCTGTACACGCGAACCTTTGCCGGTGGCCTCGGCGACCTGGGCGAAACAATCAGCGACATCCCTAATCGTAAGGTGGGGCAGGACGGTCTTCTCGTGTTGCGGAATCTCCGCGATGTGAGCGAACACACTGGGCCCCACGTCCAGTGTTCGGGGATCTGAAATAGCAAAGGCGCGGCCCGAGAGAAATGCTACGCCAGGACGAATCTCATCCGGCTCGAGGCGCCGCAGGTATTTCGCCGCCGCGCCGACCTTGGCGAGCCGGCTCGGCGTCTTTTCCAGCTCGTAGCAGAGCGAGGCAAAATCGCTGAAGTTCACCGATCCTATTGTAACATTCTGCTTTGCGTGGAAAACCACCGATTAAGATTAGGCTTCGTTCAAGGTTCAACGTTCAACGATCAACTGTTCGTACCGTTCCAATAGTTCCAGCCGTTCCACAGGTTCCAGCGGTAAAATCGTTCAAAAGCCTGCCCTGAGTCGTTGGGTAGATACTTGATGTGCTCGCCTCGTTTCAAGATCACAGATTGTGATCTTGATGCAACTACGGCGAGGGCTTCATCGCAGTACGCAGTACGTTGAAAAGTGGAATCGTCTTGGAATCGAGGGCGCTTACTTAACCGGCGACCGACTTCTCGGGCTTCCGTTGCAGCAGGTGGAGATGGTGCACCATGGCTCGGTTCAGTTCTGCCGCTGCTATGGGATGGGAATTCACCTCTCCATAGTCGCTGATGAAATTGACCAACTGCCAGGAGCGAAGCACCGGGACCGCCGGGTTTTCAATATTGAGCCGGCCTTGGGGGTTGGTGAAGACCAGCAATGCGTTGACAAACGGAATCCGCGTGTGATGTTCCTTGAACACGGCGTCGAGGCTGTTTTTAATCGCCATCGCGTTGCGCTTGGCTTGTTTGCTCAGACTGCCGATCTCACGGCCGTTGACATACCAACGATCGGCCCAACAACTCACGTAGCCCGAGTAATTCTTGGTCTCGACAACGAAAATGCCGTTGGGACCGATAACCAGATGGTCGATGTTGCCACGGCCGTCGGCAAGCATGAGATCGTTGAGTAGAACATACTCGTCGGGAAGAGCTTTGAGAACCTCGGTGACGGCCAATTCTCCTGCTTTGCCGGCCTGCCAATTACCTCGGCGCTTGAAGTTAGCTTTTGCGCCAGCGGCAATGATGGCGCCGCCAATCAAACCGAGAAGCGGATGGATCGCCAGACTTAAGCCGGTGAAGACCAACGCGCCGAATGCCACATGGCGAAACGCCAACCAACCGTATTGCTCGATCCGCTGCTCGGTAAACTCGCCTCCATGGCGCAACAAAAGCATGCCGCCGTAACAGGCAAGGCCAGTGCCATGGACGCGGCGATGCCAATTTGGCGCGATTG
>JBGTCC010000215.1:0-10278 GCA_041749055.1 Thermodesulfobacteriota bacterium
GTCTCCGTCGATCTGCGCCGGCCGATATTCTGGTTAGTGTCGCGTCCGGAATTCCGCAATGCCAGGGAATTGAAAGGCAAGGCACTTGGCATTGCGACCATCAACGGCAGCCAGCATTCCGCCGCGAGAAAAATGCTGGCAATCCACGGCGTCGATTCCGACAAAGATTTGACTTTCTCTCAAGTGGGCGACGAGGCCACCCAGCTGCAAGCCTTGATCAGCAACTCGATCCAGGTTGCCGCATTGACGCCGCCCTACGTGTTTCTAGCGCGCGACAAGTTCAAGATGAACGTCTTGGAAAGTTCAATCGACAAGTTCGCCAGCATCCAGCAGGGCATCGGTGTGCAAACCAAGCTCGTCCAGGAGTCTCCCGATTGGCTGCGCCGGCTATTGCGCGTCAAAGCCAAGTCGGCGCGCTTCTTCCACGACAACGAGAAAGAAACCGCGGAAATCCTCGCACGGGTATGGAAAGTCGATTTGGCGACGGCCACCGAGTGGTACCGCCGCTGTAAGCCGGCGTTTACCCCGACGGGGATTCCCACCGACGACGAGATCAAGGAGTTTCTTGCCGATGAAGCACTGGCTTTAAAACTTACCGAGTCCGTGCCGGCGGCGCGAATCTTCGACTTTACGTTGCAGCGGGCGGTGAATAAGGAACTAGGCATCAAAGGTTAAAGGTTCAAGTTGTTCAAGCCGTTCAAAACACCAAAGGGAAGAACCGGACAAAAACCATGGCAAGGTTTTTTTGCGCTGATACTATCGGCAGTTTGTTGCGGCCGCCGGGCAACAAAGTTTGCGCACGCCGCGGAATTTATCATGCATCGTAGTACATTGTTCACAAAGTAGGGGCCGGTCGCCACCGGCCCATTTCGGAATCGGCGAATTGGCCGCCAAGAACGCAAAGGGCGCAAAGAAGCGGGATTTGTACAAGGTGGGTTTGAATCCCGCCCTCTTGGGTTTGCAATGGTGAAGCATTGTACCAGGAGATTTGCCAAGCCGCGTAAACGTTCAATGTTAGTAGCACAAAGGGCGCGAAATATTTTACCAGAGGAAATCCGAGCGTATGGGCTTATGGCATACGCCATGAGGGCGGAGCGGCGGTCGCGTGTTTGCACAATTTGCCCAAGCCGCGAGAATTATCAGGGATAGTGGTACGAAGAGCACAAAGTTCGGAGGCTTGATCGTCCGAACCCTTCGTGCTCTTCGTTGTGAGTAAAACAAATTGAAGGTGATAAATTTCCACACGAAAGCCTGAAGACTTTAAAATAAGTATCGTTCAGTCCAAGGGAAGAAACCATTTATGGGAAAATCACGATGAAACCATTGGCGCAGATCAGGACCGATGTCGTCGGCAGCCTCCTTCGACCCGCTCATCTCAAACAAGCCCATGCGGAACATGATGCGGGAAAGATCGCTGCCGAGGATTTGCGTCGGATCGAGAACGAAGCGATCGACCATGCGGTGCGGCTACAAGAGGCCATCGGACTGGATGTGGTCACCGACGGCGAATTTCGCCGGCTCAACTTCCAGGACAGTTTCGCCGCTTCGGTGAGCGGCTTCGATGCCCGTCCGACGGATCTTTCCTTTGTCGAAAGTCTGTCGCGCGAGGGTAAGCCGTTGCAGCGCTGGGACCCTTATCGTGTCGCCGAAGGGGCGGCCCTATTGCAGCGCCGTCCGGTGTCGCAAAAGCTTCGTTTGCAGCGGAATTTACCGTTGGAGGAATATTTATTCGTCAGCAGTGTTGCCCAGCGGCCGGCCAAAGTGACGCTGGTCGGCCCGGACCGGATCTCCCAGCGTTTCGATTATCAGAACTCAAAATCGATTTACTGGAGCATGGAGGACTTCATCGCCGACGTTGCGCGCATCGAACGGGAAATGATTCGCGGCCTGGCCGACGCCGGTTGCCGCTACGTGCAAATCGACGCGCCCAGCTATACGGCCTATGTCGACGCGCCGTCTCTCGATGAGATGAAAGCGCGCGGTGAAGATCCGGTGAAGAATCTCATGCGCTCGATCCAGGCCGATAACGAAATCTTGCGGCTGTTCGACGACGTGACCTTCGGCATTCATCTGTGCCGCGGCAACCAGCGCAGCATGTGGCACCGCGAGGGCAGCTACGACGCCATCGCGGAGATGCTGTTCACCGGGCTCGGTCATGACCGGCTGCTGTTGGAGTATGACAGTCCGCGGGCGGGCACTTTCGTGCCGTTGCGCTTCGTGCCCAAAGGCAAGGTCGTGGTGCTCGGCCTGGTCAGCACTAAAGTTCCAGAGATCGAAACCGTCGACGATCTTCGACGCCGCATCGATGCCGCGGCCAAGTATATCCCGCTCGAACAATTGGCGATCAGCCCGCAATGCGGTTTTGCTTCGGACGTGGTCGGCAATCTGGTCAGCGAGGACGATCAGAAAAGAAAGTTGGAAGTCGTCGTCGAGACGGCGCGGCAGGTGTGGGGTTAGATTACTGAAGGTTCAAAACGTTCAAGCCGTTCAAAACGCTCAAATCGTTGGCACTAACTAGGTGTAAGACAAATTCAAGGAGATCAACATTGACGATGCCATTTCGCGCCGATAATATCGGCAGTTTGTTGCGGCCGACGGAGTTACTCCAAGCGCGGGCGGCGCTGCGCGACGGGCGCATCGATGAACTGCAGGTGCGCGAGATCGAAGACCGTTCGATCCTCCAGGCGTTGGCGATGCAGAAAGCTGCCGGCGTCGATGTCTTTACCGACGGTGAGTATCGCCGGGATATTTTTACCGCGGATATCACCAAGGCGATGGATGGGTTGGTGCCTGGCAAACCTGTGGTCAAGTTCGAATGGCGCGGCAGAGGTAAAGAGTTAGCCGCCGAATCGAAGGAGGGTAATCTCCAGTACATCGTCGGCGCCAAGCTGACGAGAAAAGGCCGTTTCACACCCAACGAGGCGCCATTCTTGAAACAATACGCGCCCGGGCCGTTCAAGGTCTGCACGCCGGCGGCGATGCAACATGCGATCATGCGTTACCGGCCGGGAGTGTCGGATAAGTTCTATCCGACGCTGCATGACATGTTGCAGGATGTCGCGGCGATCATGCGCCATGAAGTGCAGGCGCTGATCGACGAGGGGGCATCCTATGTGCAATTGGATGCGCCGTCCTATTCCAACTTCTTCGACCAGAGCCGGCGCGCCGTATTGACTCAGAACGGCATCGATCTGGCTGAAGCGCTCGATGCCGCCATCGCGGCGGACAACACCATGATCGACGGCATCAAGCGAAACCCGGATACCGTCGCCATCGGCATTCACTTTTGCCGCGGCAACAAGCGCAGCGCCTGGGGTGCCGAAGGCGGCTACGAACCGATCGCCGAGAAGGCCTTCGGCTCGCTCAAGATGGATCGTTATTTGCTGGAGTTCGACAGCGACCGTGCCGGCGGCTTCGAGCCTTTGCGCTTCGTGCCCAAGGGCAAGACCGTGGTGTTGGGGTTGATCACGACCAAGGAGCCGGAACTCGAATCCGAGGATGAACTCATGCGCCGCATCGAGCAGGCGCAGAAGTATGTGGCAGTGGAGAATCTCGCTCTCAGCACCCAGTGCGGTTTCGCCTCGGCGGCTTCGGGGAATCTAATTACCTGGGACGATATGCAGCGCAAGCTGGAACTGGTCGCTAAGCTGGCGCGGCGGGTGTGGGGTTAAAATAAGTTTGTTCATGGTTCAAGGGTTCAAAGTTCAAGATTTCGGAAATTAGCCGAGCGCTGGACAATTTAGCGGCTTCCGGTTTAGAAGTGGATGATTAACGCGGCGGAGCCGCGAAGGATTCTATTTTGGAGGATATTAAATGACGCAGGTGGTGGGAAGATCGACGCCGAGAGTGGAAGGTGTGGCCAAAGTAACCGGGAAGGCGCAGTACAGCGCCGATCTACAATTGCCGGATACCTTGTGGGGAAGGTGTTTACGAAGTCCGGTGCCTTATGCGCGAATCAAAAAAATTGACACCAGTAAGGCGGAGCGGGTGGCTGGGGTAAAAGCCGTTCTGACCGGCTTGGACGTGCCGGGGCTGCGCATCGGCCGGTGCATCTACGACACGCCGGTGCTGGCCGACGGCATTGTGCGCTTCATCGGCGAAAAAGTTGCCGCGGTGGCCGCGACCAGCAAGCAGGCGGCGGAGGCGGCGCTGGAGCTGATCGAAGTCGAGTATGAAGAGATGACGCCGTTGCTCGATCCCAGCGAGGCGGTCAAGGACGGCTCGACGGTGCTGCATCCCGATTTGCTGTCCTACAAAGGCTTGCCCGTGCCGGTGGAGAAAGCCAGCAACTTATTCGCCTATCTCAAGTGGGGCAAGGGCGATATCGAAGCCGGCTTTAAGCAGGCCGATCTGATCGTCGAAAATACTTTCACCACTCAGGTCACGCATCAATCTTACCTGGAACCTCATGCCTGCGTCGCCGACACCCACGCCGACGGCAGCGCCGACTTGTGGTCATGCAGCAAGACGCCCTTCGCCGTGCGCGGCCAGCTGTCGAACTGCATCGGCATCGCCAAGGAAAAATTGATTTTCCATCCCATGCATATCGGCGGCGATTTCGGCGGCAAGGGCGGCTTTATGGACGTGGCGCTGGCTTACTTCCTGTCGAAGCAGGCCCGCATGCCGGTGAAAATGGTCATGGATTACACCGAAGAGTTAACCGCCGGCAATCCGCGCCACGCGTCAATTATCAAAGTGAAGACCGGCGTCAAGAAAGACGGCACTATCGTCGCGCACCATCTCGACTTTCTCTTCGACAGCGGCGCCTACGCGTCGATGAAGCCGGCGGGCTATCTGATCGGCGCGTCGACCTGCGCCGGGCCGTACAAGATCGCCAACTGTTTGATTGAAGAACGGATGGTTTATACCAATAAAATTCCCTGCGGCCATATGCGCGCGCCGGGCGACCCGCAGGGCTTTTTCGCCAACGAGAGCCAGTTGGACATCGTCGCGCGCAAGCTCGGCATGGACCCCGCCGAGTTCAAGCGCAAGAACATGCTCCATGACGGCGACGAGACGCCGATCGGCGGCCACATATCGCATATCCGCGGCGATGAAGCGTTGGATAAAGCGATTGAAATGGCCGGATTCAATAAGGCCAAGGCAAAAAATGTCGGCCGCGGTTTGGCATTTTCCGAATGGAGTCCGAGCGGCGGCGAAGGCAGCGTCTTTGTCACCATTGAAGATGACGGCAAGATCAAAATCATCTCGCCCGTGGTCGATCAAGGCGCCGGCGTGTTGACGGTGATCGTCGAAGTGGTCGGCGAGGAGCTGCAAGTACCGGCCGACGAGATCGAGTTGAAGCAGGTCGACAGCACGATCGTGCCGAGCGACGGCGGCGTCGGCGGCAGCCGGGCGACTCGTGTCTACGGCAATGCCTCCTTCGAGGCCGGCACCAAGGCGCGCGAGGAGCTGTTCCTGTTCGCGGCGCAAGCGTTGGAAGTCGATCCGAAGGAATTGTCGACTGACCGAGGATTGATTTGGCACAAGCAATCCAAGCGCAAGATGAGCTTCGCCGAGGTGATCAAGTTCAAAGGCGCGCCGATTTACGTGCGCGGTTATTATAAAAGCTCGGAGAAGTCCCACGACGCCTCGGTGTCGGCGCAGATCGCCGAAGTCCATGTCGATCCGGAAACCGGCCAGGTGACTTTGCGCAACATGATCTCGGCGCATACCACCGGCAGGGTGATTAATCCGCTGATGCACCAGGGACAGGTGGAAGGCGGCGTGGTGTTCGGCCTCGGCTACGCGCTCACCGAGGAAGTGTTGTTCGACGATGGCGGCAAGATCACCACGAGCAATTTCGGCGAATTTAAAATTCCCAACATCACCGACATCCCGCCGCTCAAGACCCATGTCGCCGAAAGCGTGCCGGCGGGTCCGGGGCCCTATAATTCTCTAGCCATCGGCGAAGTGGCGAATACGCCGACGGCGGCGGCGGTGGCCAATGCGGTGGCCGATGCTTGCGGCGTGCGCATCACCGATTTGCCGGTGACCTCGGAGAAGGTTTATCAGGCGCTGCAGGCGCGGAGGTAAGGCGTAAGGGGTAAGGCGAAAGACGAGTCGGCCACAGCGCAGATCCGACTTCTTCCCCCTCGACGGGGGAAGCTTGAGATGGGGGTGCCGGAAGAAATTTACGATCACCCCTTCCTTATATCTATCCTCCCCGTCGAGGGTAAGGAAATTCGGAGCGAAAGTCGGTGTAAAATAAATTTCGCATCGTAGGAGGCAACCATGGCTGAATCATTGCGTTACTACATTGCGCACAATGGCGGGCTCAAGGTGATGGAGAACCGGGCGGGTTCCATGAATTCCATCGCCGAGCATTTTCCCGGCGTGACTTTGGAGCATCTGGTCGGCTGTATTAAGAAGCCAGAGATAGTCTTTGCCGCGGTGGCTTTCGATGGCGGCTACCGTTCTGAGGATGGCGGCAAGAGCTGGACCAAGATCATGGACGGCGACGTGCGCACGTTTACGGTGGATCCCCATGACGAGCGCGTGGTTTACATGGGCATCGGGCCGATCCGGCTGTTTCGCAGCGAAGATACCGGCAAAACCTGGGCGCCCCTCGATGGCATGCTCGACTTCGGCGCCGAGGTCACGAGCAAATGGGGCGTGCCGGCTCAGCTAAAGGGTATCGAGTTTCCCCATGTGCGCCATATTTTCGTTCATCCCGACGATCAGAATTTGCTTTACGTTTTACTCGAACATGGCGGGGTATTGTTGAGTCGCGACCGCGGCCAGACTTGGTACGACCGCAGCGTCGGAATCGACTATGTCGACATGCACTACATGGAAAACTTGCCTGGCAGCAAGGAGCGTTACTACGTCTCGTCAGCGCGCGGTTTTTTCCGCACCGACAACGCCGGCGAACACTGGCGCCGCGTCGAGTCCGGCATGCCCTGGGCCTACACCGAGCTGCACAGCTACTCGCATGAATGGCATTTCATGCCCGGCGGACGCATGGTGCTGGGCGGCGCCAAGGGCTCGCCCGGGGTGTGGCGTCGCGAGCGCCACTCGCCGCTGGGCCATATTCTCTTGAGCGACGACGGCGGCGAGAGCTGGCGCATCTCGACCCAGGGGCTGGAGAAAGAAAATCAATGGATGCCTTGGGTGCTGTTGCAACATCCCGCCGACGAGAACGCGCTGTTCTGCGGTATGGGCGACGGCTCCCGCGGTTACGGTTTCGACGCGCGCATCACTGGCAAAGGCGCACTCTATACGAGCCGCGACCGGGGCGATTCGTGGGAGCCGGTATTGAAGGAGACGCCGTCTGTGCTGACCGCGTGGGTAGCGCCGGCATAGCCGGCGCGTTCAAGGGGCAAGGTTCAAAAGTTCAAGGCTTCGGATGATTTCCCTGTGGTAGGGGCGAGTGCGGTCGCCCTTTCTTTTCTCATTATGAATTTTCGCTTCGGCATATTCGTTGTTATTTTCCTTGCGACGGCAACCTCCGCCGGCGCGCAGCAGAAAGTCCGGCTCAACTGGGGCGCCATCAGCGGGGTCATGAGCGCTATCTGGGTGGCGCAGGAAGAAGGGCTGTTCAGGAAACATGGCCTCGATCTTGAGTTGATTCACATCCCGTCGACTTCCCGGGCGATCCAGTCGATGCTGTCCGGCGAGATTCACTACACGACGGCGGATGCCCTGAATAGTATTCAAGCCGTCGGCGCCGGGGCGGATGTCGTGATGTTCTGTGCAGGGATCAATCGCTTTGTCTTTTCGATTATGGCGCGGCCGGACATAAGGCGTGCGGCCGATTTGAAAGGCAAGAAGATCGGCATCACGCGCATCGGCTCGTCGACCCACACGGCGGTGCTCCATGTCGTCAACAAAGCCGGCTTGGGGCCCAACGATTATGCGCTGCTTCAGCTGGGTGAAGTGCCGCACATCCTGACCACTTTGCTCGCCGGCCAGATCGATGCCGGGGCGTTGTCGCCGCCGACCAATAGCCGAGGAAAGAAAGCCGGTCTGCACGAACTGGTCAATCTTGGTGTCGACGGTCCCGCATATCCATCCACGGTCATCGCCAGCACGCGCGCTTATGTCAAAGCCAATCCCGATAACACCCGGCGCATGGTGCGGGCATTGGGCGAGGGCTTGCACATTTTCAAGATCAATCGTCAGTTGGGTATCAAAGCGATTCAGAAGTATGCGCGATTGCAGGATGCCGATATTCTCGACGACACTTACAATCAGTTTCGCGACGCTTTCGATTCTATTCCCTACGTCAACAGAGCGGGAATCAATTCGCTGCTCGCCAGTTTGGGTGAAAAGGACGCGAAGATTCGCCAGTTGAGATTCGACGACGTGGCGGATATGCGCTTTGTCGCTGAAATCGACAAGGAAGGTTTTTTTCAAAAACTCGCGGCTAAGTGACTCGCTAATAGCGGCATCGCTATCCTATGGGAGTAGACGCTGCAATTGCTCGAACCTAGCGCGGTCCGAAACATAGCTTTTGGCAAATTGGATAATTGACCGAGCCGGGGTCGTTCGCTATATCGAAACCCATGCTGACGCAAACCTGGAAGACTTCCGAGCGTAAATATCGCGTGCGTGAAGCGCGCGATTGCGCTATCCCCACCGCCGACGGCACCAAGCTGAACAGTTACATTTATCGGCCTGGTGCCGAAGGAAAATTTCCGGTGATCCTGGGCGTGTGCGCGTATTCACTCGAAGATCAAATCGCGCCGATCATGCCGGTGGGCGCTGGCGGGATTCGCGGCCACATGGAAGCCGGCGATCCCAACTTCTATGTCTCGCGTGGCTACGTTCACGTGATTTTGAACGTGCGCGGCACCGGCAAATCGGAGGGCTACTACGACTTTCTCGGGACCCAGGAGATTCAGGACGTTTACGACGCCATCGAATGGCTGGCTCAGCAAGAGTGGTGTAACGGCAAGGTCGGCATGTTCGGCCCGTCCTATTTTACCATGGTGCAAAAACGCGTTGCCGCGCTCAATCCGCCGTCGCTCAAATGCATTTTCGCGATGTACGGGCTGACCGATCTATACCGCGACTTGGACTACCACGGCGGCATTCTGCATCACAATTTTCGCACGCGCTGGATCGCCAAGCTGCCCAATCTGCGCTTCAAGAACCGCATGAAAGAAAAACTCGGCGAGGACGAGTACCGGCGCCGCGTTCAAGCTGCGTTGAACGATGCGGAAATTGCCGCGATTCCGGCGCTCGTCGAGGCACTCCGCGATCCCGATAAGGGGCGCAATGCCTTGATCGTCGAGCCGCTCGTGATGCCGCAGGATTCGGCCTTTTGGCGGGACTGGCACGCCGCCAGTCAGGGTGAGTTAAAGATTCCCGCTTACCTGGGCAGCTGCTGGGGTGTCTACGGCATCCATCTGGCGGGCGATATGCGCTCCTGGGAGGAGTGGCAAGGAGCGAAGAAATTTACCATCGGGCCGCCGATCTATCTCGACCGGCCGGTCTATCAATATCACTATGAATCTTTGCGCTGGTTCGATCTTTGGCTCAAGGACAATGACACCGGTCTCATGGATGAGCCGCGGGTGCAGGTGTTTCTCGACGGCGGCGAGGGTGATTGGGTCGAGTCAAACCAATGGCCGCTGCCGCAAACCCGTTGGACGCCCTTTAATTTGCACGAGCACGGTCTGCTTTCCGAGCACGAATTCTGGCCCAACGAAGTACCGACGGTATACGTGGACTCATCTTACGAGCGCGGCAGCGCCTTGTTTCGCACACCGGCTATGGTCGAGGCAACCGATATCTGCGGACCCCTGTCGTTGACGCTATATGCATCGACCACCGACAACGAGATCCTGTGGTTCGTGCAGTTGCTGGAAGTCGACCGGCAGGGTACTGAGCGTTTATTGACCCGCGGCTGGCTCAGAGGTTCGCAACGGCGCATCGATCCGAAGCGTTCGAGGCCCTGGGCGCCTTATCATAGCCATGAAAAACGCGAGCCGCTGACCGCCAATGAAATTTATGAGTTCAATATCGAAATTCGCCCCTATGGTATCCGGCTTCGTCCCGGCTATCGTATCGCGATCCGCATCTCCGGGGACGACGGCGACCCGCCGACGCATCATCTGCACGGCATCGGCTCGGGCCATGTGGCGCGCCAATCGAGTTCGCGTGTGACGCTTTACCACGAAACCGACCATCCGTCTCACTTGCTTCTGCCCGTGACGCGCGGCAACCGCATCGGCACGTTTATCTCCGGTGGCCGGATTACTACCTAGAGCGGGTGGGATTCGATGCCAGGATTCGACATGACGCGGTATTCGCGCCGACTGCGGATCAGCG
>JBGTCC010000216.1:0-9552 GCA_041749055.1 Thermodesulfobacteriota bacterium
ATGATCGTTCAACAAAACCTCGACGGCAACGATCTGGGGGGCGAATTTCCCGGCCCATCCATACATCCGTGGAAAAGCTCGACATGCCCATGTCGATACATGGCATCGACAGCGAACGTTGCTCGGCGTCGAACGCTTCGCCCGTTACCATCGCGACGTCTGTCTCGGTTTTCGCTTCAAGGTTTTCACCGCTATCTCGGCGCTGATTTTTAGCAGCCTGCTTGAACGCTTCGCGACACTCAAATTTGGTTTCTTAGAGTCAGTATCGGCTGGATCCAGTGGCTCCTCGACCGCTTGGAAACAGTCTACGACGCCGTTCCCGCGGCCCGCGAGAAGGCGCCCCGGCGGCCAAAGGACTGCTTTGACAATTTTTACTTTTCGGTGGGCTCCGAGGACTCGACTTTACCTGACGTCGTCAAACCCATCGGTGGCTCGCGCTTGATCATCGCCAGCGATTACCCCCATCCCGACGGGACATCGCCCAATACGAACTCCATGGTCACGGCACGCGCAGGACTTTCGCAGCAGGAGCAAGAGCGGATTCTCGGCGCCACTGCGGCCGACTTCTTTGGCCTTTGACAATCCGTGTTACCAGTTAGCCATGCATCATGCGCGGTAGATTTTCTGTCCATTGAAAGTCTACCCCCTGTGCCACAATCCGTCACATGGGTGCCGGCAATGTCAGCAGCGCCATGACTCTGACAACTACCAACGTCAGCATGTCACCATTGTTAGTCTTGCCATCGATTGAAAACCCAACAAAGTCAATGTCTTCCTGCGCCTAGGTAGAAATGAAGTTGGTGGCATATGCCTTGCTTTAAAGCTTATATGACTTGACCTGGAGGGTGGACATGCAACCAGCGGTAGCGAAAAGCTCGAAAGTCATCTCGCTCGAACACAAAGTCTTTCGCGCGGTAAAGTGCGAACAATGCGGCGCCAAGATGTATCCCAAAGCGCTGCTGCAACCACACCTGAACAACCACCGACGGCATCAACGCTGGCTAAACAGTGAACTGCGCACACTGCAAGACACCTTCTCGCGGATGCGCAACATCGCATAATTTAGGCTCTGCGAACTTCCCCATCGGGGGAAGCTCCTCCCCGACCAACCCGTGCCCGCCCCCCACCGGCGCGGGTTGGTCCTCCTCCCAAAACCAAAATAATTCGGTCGTTACTCGAAGAACGCCCCTTCGATCAGTCTGGGTTTAGCCGCTCCTTGCTCATGGGCACGACCGGAGATCGCGGAGCCGTCGGGATTGAGCCGCTGGTCTGCCTTGTCTTGACCGGCGCCGATACGCGCCATCACGAGCGGCGTCTGGCCGGAATTACAAAACTGATAATAACTCCCCGCCGGCAGCACCACCGCGTGATTCTTGGTCGCGGTCAAAACTGTCTTGCCATCCCGTTCGGTGTTAAACTGCGCCGTTCCTTCCAACACCACGAAAATGTGATCCTCTTTGGTGTGGGCGTGCAGAGCATTCTCGCCGATGCCCGGCGCATAGCAGTGAATGCGTAGGGTCATCAAATCGGTCTCGGCGAGCATGAAGCGAGTATGCCCTTCACTCACCAGTTGAGTTTTTAACTGCACCACTTGCGCTTTTGGATCCATAAGAACCTCCCTGCCGAATAGCGTTAAAGACCGCCGATCTTAGGATAGACGCGGCGCTAACTGCAAGGCGAATTCGTAGATCGGATCAGGCTCACCGGCAAGATTGCATAATCGGTTGCAAATCTCATATGCCTCGGCTTATCTGAAAGTTTCCAAAGACCGAGACATACCTTGACAACGCTGTTTGCTGAAGTCTTCGCGATTTTGTCCGCCATGGGTTGGGCATCGGACTCCATTTTGGTCCGCTTCGGCCTGCGCAAATCGAACATCTTCGCTGCCATGTTCGTGAGCTATGCCGTCTCTGTCACCTGCATGTGGAGCTATCTCATCGCCACCACCTCGCTCGATTTTCTCCAGTCTCCGGCAATGATCTACTATGTAATCAGCGGCTGCATGCAGCCACTGTTCGCCCGCGCGCTGTTTTACCAGGGCATCACGCGCATCGGTGTCGCGCGGGCCGGACCGCTACGCGGCATCGAACCGCTGTTTGCCAGCGCCATCGCTGTCGTTTTCCTGCACGAACGGCCGGGCTGGCTGGTCCTTCTCGGGACAATTCTCATCGTCGCCAGCCTCTGGCTGATTTCGGGAAAGCAGCAAGGCGACACGAGATGGCGCGTGCTCGATGCCCTCTTTCCGATCAGCGCCGCGCTGATTTCCGCCATCTCGCAGACCCTGCGTAAACAAGCATTGGCAATTATTCCCGATCCCATCGTCGCTGTGGCGATGGTGACCTCGGTATCGCTGATCCTTTTGATCGGCTTTGTTCTGGTGACCCGAAGAACCCATCAACTGCGCTTGGAGCGAGGCGGCTTTATCTTCTTTTTTTGCGCCGCCCTCATCGCCGCCTTGGCGCAAGTGGCAAATTTCATTGCCATCGGCCGCGGCCAGCTATCGATCATCATTCCGCTGCTCAATACCTCGCCGCTGTTTACGGTATTTTTCAGCGCCGTCTTTCTGCGCAAGATCGAGACGGTGGATTCACGCATCGTCCTCGGCGCGTTCTTGATGGTCGGCGGCGTGGTATTGATCACGGCTCGCTAACGGGTTGCGATTATGCGCGTCGGAACCGGGAGCTTTCCATGGCGCGGCCGGCCATCAATTAATTGATCGCAGCGCTGCGCTTAAAACCCAATCAAGAGCCACTGAGGCAAAACATTTGCCTTGGATACTTCT
Organism: Thermodesulfobacteriota bacterium; assembly: GCA_041749055.1. Classification (GTDB taxonomy): domain Bacteria; phylum Desulfobacterota; class Binatia; order UBA9968; family UBA9968; genus DP-20. The sequence continues at coordinate 2,783 of JBGTCC010000216.1, forward strand.
TGATGAGGAGCCAATTTTAATTCCACCGGTCTTGACTGAACCGGCCGAAGGGACTAACCAGAGAGTCTGAATTCTTCTTTCTGCGCCGCGCCCACGAAGCCAGACCTAACCCGGCTTTTTGCCAGTGACCGAACGCGGCGTTTTACGTTCAAACCAGGATTTCCGGGGTAACTAACCGGCAATAAAATATCCGGAGGTAATCACTATGGCGACGCAATTAAGTGAAGCGATCAAAAAGTTTGGAGGCACGATTAAGGGCCGCGTGTTGAGCCCGGATCATGCTAGTTACGACGAAGCGCGGCAGATTTGGAATGCCATGATCGACCGCCGCCCGGCTGTCATCGTGCAGCCTGCGGACGGCGGCGATGTCGCGCTGGCCATCAAGTTTGCCCGGGACAACGCGCTAGAGATTTCCGTTCGAGGCGCGGGTCATAACATCGCCGGCAACGCCCTCTGCAATGACGGCCTGACGATCGATTTTTCAAACATGAAGCAAGTCCGAGTGGATGCCGGAAAAAAACGCGCCTACGTCGATGCCGGCGCGACGCTCGCCAATTTGGACGGCGCGACCCAACGGCACGCTCTGGCGACTCCAGTGGGGATCAACTCGACCACCGGAATCGCCGGTTTGACCCTCGGCGGCGGTTTCGGCTGGCTCACCCGCAAGCATGGCATGACCATAGACAATCTAGTCTCGGCGGAAGTAGTCACTGCGGACGGTAAAACGTTATCGGCGAGCGAGCAGGACAACGCCGATCTTTTCTGGGCATTGCGAGGAGGCGGCGGTAATTTCGGCGTCGTTACCCAGTTCGAATTCGCCCTTCATCCCGTCGGTCCGGAAATACTCGCCGGGTTGATCGTTTTTCCGTTTGCGCAAGCCAAGCAGGTTGTGACCCGGTATCGCCAACTGACCGCTACCTCAGCCGAGGATCTCAGCGTGTGGGTCGTGCTGCGCCAGGCTCCGCCGCTGCCTTTTCTGCCGCAAAACGTGCATGGCAAAGAAGTCGTCATCCTGCCGATTTTTTACGCGGGCAAGGTTGCCGAAGGCCAGAAACTGGTCGAACAAATTCGGGCCTTCGGCGCTCCGCACGGCGAGCATATCGGCGCTCAACCTTACGCGGAGTGGCAAAAGGCCTTCGATCCTCTGCTCGCACCTGGCGCGAGAAACTACTGGAAATCGCATAACTTCACTGAACTCAGCGACGGCGCGATCGACTCGATCATCGATTATGCCGGCAGGTTGCCGTCGCCCCAGTGCGAGATCTTCCTCGGCCATATCGCCGGTGCGGCCAATCGCGTGGCGGTCAACGCTATGGCTTATGCGCACCGAGACGCCAAGTTCGTCTTAAACGTGCACGGACGATGGGAAAGCGCGGCACAGGACACGAGTTGCATCGAGTGGGCGCGCGCTTTTTTTAAAGCCAGCACGCCCTACGCCTCCGCGGGCGCATACGTTAATTTTATGACCGAAGACGAGGGCAACCGAGTCGCCGCCGCTTACGGTTCAAACTTTGATCGTCTAGTGCAAATAAAGAAACGCTACGACCCGAAAAATATCTTTCATTTTAATCAGAATATAAAACCGTAGCGCGCTGGCACGGGCGTAGGTGGGCGGCTCCGAATGGCATCTGAGTTAAACAATCGTTCGCTTGACATCGCACTCGATCGATAGGTTTTCCAAGACTCGATGATCACGGCGCTGCTTACGGTTCTCGCGCTTATTGCTTTCGCTGCCAATTCTATCTTTGCTCGTCTCGCATTGGGCGAGCCGAGCATCGACCCCGCTAGCTACACCACTGTGCGCTTGCTGAGCGGTGCGGCGACATTATGGCTCGTCGGCCGCTTCCGGCAGACCGATATCTCCGCACCGTCCGATAGCAGCTGGACGGCCGCGGCCATGTTATTTTTATACGCCGCGACGTTCTCCTTCGCCTACATCAGCTTGACCACCGGCACGGGCGCATTAATCCTGTTCGCCGCTGTGCAAATCACCATGATCGCGGTCGGCCTTTATGGTGGAGAACGTCCCTCGACGCTTCACTGGCTGGGCCTCTTGATCGCGATCGCCGGGCTAGTCTATCTGGTCTCGCCCGGCGTCACCGCGCCGTCAGCGGCCGGTTCGCTGCTGATGGGAGCCGCGGGTGTTGCCTGGGGTGTCTATTCCATCCTCGGACGCGGCGTGACGAGCCCGGTGCATGCCACCGCCGGTAATTTTCTCAGAACGGTTCCTTTAACCTTAGTCGTTCTATTACTCTGGTCCTCGTCTATCGCGATCACCTCGGAGGGTGTCCTCTGGGCTGCCTTGTCCGGCTCGATAACGTCGGCGGTCGGCTATGTGATCTGGTACGCCGCTTTGCCCCGCTTGACCGCTACCTTAGCCGCTACCTTACAACTCGTGGTCCCCGCACTCGCCGCTCTCGGCGGCGTCGTTTTCTTAGCGGAACAAATCACCCTGCGTTTGATTCTATCGGGCACAGTCATACTCGCCGGCGTCGGTCTGGCCATTTGCAGTCGGCAAAAATAGATTCGGTTGTCTACCCATTCTAGGATATCGACCGCGCGACTCCTTGACCGCCGAATAGCTCTCCTGATAGCAAGGGTTTGAAACTCGTGCGCGATAACACTTACGGTCAAGGAGATAAACCGCATGGATAGCCGCGATTTTGCTAAATCGATCGAGAATCAAGTCGCCGAGTTCTGCAAAAACTTAGACGCGAAGCTGCCGGCATACAGCTTCATCCCGCTCACGACGGATGAGATGCGGATCAAAGTGATGCAGAGCCGCTTGTTCAATGAAATTCGCGCCGGCGAGATCTTTGGAGGTTGGCTGAAAAGCACTCCCGAACTCGATGTCAAAAAAACCCTCGCCGAAGCGACCCACGAAGAATACGAACATGCCGGATTTCTCGAAGCAGCGCTGCGCAGCAAAGGCGCCACGCCGCACGACTACAAGCCGTTACCCGCTCAGATGGCGATGTTTAACTCTTTCGAAGGACTGACTGACACGGTCGAAAGAATCGCCGCTTTTCCCATGGCAGGTGAAGGCGTGGCTGATTATTTAATTGCCAAAAGTCTTAAGGCGGGCACGGTGCCGAACTGGGTAACCGATCCCTACAAGCGCATTCACGAAGACGAAGAAGAGCACGGCAACTACCCGTTCGAGATTTTGGTCAAGTACGCGACGACCGCAGAGAAACAAGAACGCGCCATCCGCGCGGTGGCGATGAGTCTGGCACTTCGCCGCGCCTATTTTGATAATCTCGACCGGTGGGTGTTTGAAAATAAGATGTACTAGCACTCGTTCGCCGAGCGCTCCCGTGTCGTTCCGAGCGATTCAAAACCCGGAAAGATGGCTGGGGAAGTTGCCAGCGATAGTAATGAGAGAGGCGAAGCGTGATCGGGTCCCCCTCTCTCATTTTTCAGGCCGGTCCGAATAAGCGACCACGGTCCGGCGTCTGAAATAGCCTGCAATCAGACGCTGCCGCAGCGGTCGAACACCCGACCGCCATTGGCGGCCTAGTAAATAATCGATCCTCGCGATATCTGATCTTTACGGCGCTCATACTTCCGCCTGCTAATACGCTCGCGCCGGTAATCTTTTTCGAGCCGGTCCATCTGGCGTTCGGCACGGTTCTGGCTATAACGCGCGGGGCGAGCGCGATCTTGCCGCGACAAGGTTCTCTGAGTACACTGCAAGCGATGAACGACGGGACCAAAAAACCAGTTGGAAAAAAATCGAACTCCAAGGTCGCGGCGCTGGCCCAATCCGCCCGGCGCAAGGTACTCTTACTCGACGGCCATTCGCTGGCCTACCGCGCCTTTTTCGCACTGCCCGATACTCTCGTCACGTCGTCCGGGCAAGTGACCAACGCCGTCTACGGCTTCACGGCGATGCTGATCAAGCTTCTCGCCGACGAGCGGCCGCAAGGGGTAGTCGTTTGCTTCGACAAAGGCGCGCCGCAATTTCGCCTCGACCGCTACGCAGAGTACAAGGCCGGGCGGGCGGCGACCCCGGATTTGCTTAAGCAGCAGCTGCCGCTGATTCGCGAAGTGCTCGCGAGCTTGCGGATTCCCATGGTCGAACTGGAAGGCTATGAGGCCGACGACCTGCTGGCGACCTTGACCAAGCATGCGCGAGCAGAAGATTGCGAGGTGATTATCGTCACCGGCGACCGGGATATCCTTCAACTGGTTCGCGACGGCGTCGCCGTCATCATGACCCGGCGCGGCATTTCGGACGTGATCCGCTACGAACCGCCGACTGTAGTCGAGCGTTACGGCGTGACACCGGAGAAGTGGATCGATTTCGTCGCGCTCAAGGGTGAAGGCGCGGACAACTTACCGGGCGTGCCCGGCGTGGGCGACAAGACCGCGGCTCAGCTTATCAATAAATACGGCGATATCGAGCAGGTCATCGTCCATGCCGACGAGCTGACACCTAAACTCCGTGAAGCTGTCAAGAACCACGCGGGTCAGGTTAGGATCAATAAAGAGCTGGGGCATCTGCTCGACGACGTGCGCCTCGATCTCGATCCGGCGAAACTCCGCCTCGAAGCTTGGGACGAGCAAGCGGTACGCAATCTCTTTCACTCGCTTGAACTTCGCAGCCTGCACGAGCGACTCAAGGCGCTCAAGTTTCACGGTGACGCGGCGCCGCCCGCGCTTAAAATTATCTCGACTTCAGAATTGACTTCGGAAAGCGATCTACGTCCAGGAGAACCGCTGGCGCTTGCTTGGAATGATGATTGGCTCGCCGTGAGTGATGCAGCCGGAGAAGCGCGGATTCTGCCCTTGAGCGATGCCATCGCCAGGCTTGCCGGCGCTTTCACAGATCCTAACCGGCAAAAAATCGCCCATGACGCGAAAGGGATTTTCCGTTTTGCTCTCGACGCCGGCGTAGAAATCGAAGGTTTAAATTGCGATACCAAGATCGCTGCCTATTTGCTCGAACCCGGTGCCTCGTCAGGGTACGAGCTGCGCGATACCGTGAACCGTTATCTAGGCGTCAGCCTTGATATGGAACAGAGCGAGCCGCAAGCGGCTGAGCAAGGCACCCTGTCTCTTACAACGGACGACAAGCAGAGTGTTTGCCGGGAGGCCGTGGCGGTCCGGGCCGCGGCGCCGGTCGTCGAGGAGAAACTGCGCGCACAAGGCGCCTGGGAGCTTGCCACGACGCTGGAGTTTCCCCTGATTCCGGTGCTGGCGCGCATGGAGCACGCCGGAATTCTTGTCGATCGAGACTATCTCTATAACCTGAATTCCGACTTCGGCCAGAAGATGACGAGCCTGGAGCAGATGATTCAACAGCTCGCCGGCGAAGAGTTCAACGTCAACTCCAACTTGCAGCTGCAGCGGATTCTTTTCGACAATCTAGCATTGCCGAAAACTAGAAAAATCAAAACCGGTTACTCCACGGACGCGGCTGAGCTGGAGAAGCTCGCCGGTCGCCATCCGATCGTCGCCTCACTGCTCGAATACCGCGTGGTATCAAAGCTCAAAAATGGCTTCAGCGAGATGCTCCTCGGCCTCATCGATCCCAAGAGCCGGCGCATTCATACGACCTACGAGCAAACCGCGGCGGCCACCGGGCGCCTGTCATCGAGCTCGCCTAACTTGCAAAACATTCCCATTCGCGGCGATCTCGGACGGCAGATCCGCCGCGCTTTCGTCGCGCCGTCGGGGCACGTGTTGCTGTCGGCAGATTATTCCCAAATCGAACTACGCGTGCTCGCGCATCTTTCCCAAGACGAGACGTTTTGCCAGGCATTCGCGCAGGGTCACGACTTTCACGCGGCCATCGCGGCGAGAGTCTATGCCGTCGGATTGGGCAACGTCACTTCGGAGATGCGCAATAAGGTCAAGCAGTTTTCTTACGGCATCGCTTACGGCATGTCGACCTACGGCGTCGCGCAGCGGCTCGGCGTCGAAATCGACGAAGCGGCCAGTTTCGTCGAAGCGTACTACGCGCAGTTTCCGAGAGTGAAAGAATTTCTCGCCGCACAGGTTGAGAAGGCGAAAGTCGACGGCTTTACAACGACCCTATTCGGCCGGCGCCGCTATCTGCCGGAGTTGCAGTCGTCAAACTTTCGGCTGCGCGCATTGGGCGAGCGCATGGCGCTCAACGCGCCGATCCAGGGAAGCGCCGCGGATATTCTTAAGAAAGCGATGATCAACGTCGACGCCGCATTGCGCAAAGAGCAAATCGCCAAAATGCTGCTGACGGTTCACGACGAGCTGGTTTTCGAAGTGCCGGCGGGCAGCGTCAGTGAAGCGCGCGCATTGATCGAAAGAGAAATGACTCAAGCCGCTGACCTGCGCTGCGGCTTGGCCGTGGAAGTGCACAGCGGCGCCAATTGGGCCGAAGCGCACGCGTGAGGAATATCACGAGAGTCTCGGATCAAGGGTTTTTGAAAGTGTTAACCGAATTTTACGAAGCCAATGAATTTTGCTTTCATCGTCGCCGTTACTTCCCATACAGCGACTTGATGAACCCGCTCTTCTCCAGTTCTTCGACAAAACTCGGATCGACGAACTCTTCGGGTTTGTGCTTCCAAACGTCCGGGCGATTGATCGCGACATACTCATAACTAGTCTTCATGCCTGCGGTATTTGGATAGGGTGCGGGAATGAACGCTTTGGCAAAAATCTCATAAGATTCGTTGAGCAAATCCTCAGCATCAACCCTCAATGTTTTCTTGATCACCTTCTTGCCAAAATCACGATCTTTCTTGAAGAGCGCGATTCCGTCCAGATGTGCTTTCATGTAATTC